>JARXAV010000105.1 GCA_029865665.1 Flectobacillus sp.
GCAGTACCTAAAGAAGCTCTTTTCAACGTATCTTCTCTTGGTGTGTAAGCAGTCAAAAAGTATTGAGCCATCGCTACATCATTCCAATCTTTACTTGACAACGTTTGTTTTTTAGCAATTTTCCAGTCAATCGCTTTTAAAGCAGCAGTAGCTGATTCAGCATATTTCTTTTGCTTGTAGCGAATTGTTGAAATAGAAGCGTAGTGGTTATTGTTTGTATCCAATGGAGCAGCTTGTTCAAAATAATGAACTGCTAATGAATCACTTCCAACACACTGGTATCCTTTTGCAAAATAAACGTTATCTAAGAAATATGGTTTAACACCAGCCTTCACCATCAATTCAAGGTTATCAATACCTTCTTTACATTTACCCATTTCGATTAATGAGTAACCGTTCATTCTGAACACATCATTATCTCTAGCACCACCTGCTTCAGCTTGCTTGATGTATTCCAAAGCACCAGCATAATCTTTCGCTAAGAACATCAATTTAGCTGTTTCTAACAAGATAAGTGGAGAAGCTTCTGCTTTCTCAACGTATTTTCTAAAATAAGAAGCAGCTTGTTTGTAACGGTTAAAGATGATATAGTATTCACCCATACGCTTGTAATATGGTGCATACGATGAATCCGTTTCAAATGATTGTTGGTAGCTGTTAACTGTTTGTTGGTAGTTTTTACCACGTAAATAAACAACACCAATTTTCAATAATGCTTTTGCCGATTTTGATGTAAATACTGATTGGTCATAAGCAGAAACAGCAGGACCGCCATCATTTTTCAATAAGAAAGCATCTCCTTTAACTAACCACTGATCAGCAGTTAACGGTTTTTTAGTCTTTTCAGCAATCAAATCAATTAAACGAACAGCTTCGCCTGGGTCATTTGTATGATCAAACAAGGTATAAGCCTCAGCAATACGGTACAATACGTCAGCATTTTTAGATTTAGTATCCAACAATACTTTATCAAAAATAGCCTTTGCACCTGCAAGGTTTTTCTCAGAAAGTAAGATAGTACCTAAACCAACTGTATTCAAAGGATTTTTAGCATCAGCTGTGATTCCTTTTTCAAAATTAGCTTTAGCAGCTTCAATTTGTCCTGAACGCAATAAAGCATAACCTAGATAGTAGTAGTTTTCAGCTGTTGGTGAAGCCTTAACAACACTTTCAAATGTAGTTCTTGCCTTTAATGGCTGGTCTCCGTCCAACTGCGTCAACCCTTGCTGAATTGTTTGTCCATTTGCCATACCAGCAAATAACAAACCAGCGGCCACAAACAGAGATTTGATTGTCACTTTCATCTTCGTAATTTTTGGGGTTTTAATTTTCTTTATTATTTGTACTCAGTTCACTCACTTAACATTTCATGCTTCCATATAAAATAGCAAGATAGCAAAACTTAATACCCTTACTATTTAACCATAAAACACAAAATTAAATCAAAATATTGTAACATTTAACTAAAATATAGCAAGATGTGACTTCTTTTTTTTTCTACGTCTCAACTCCTAGTGAAATCTACTCACCCATCTTCACCATTCTAATATTCACCGATCTCGTTAGCGGTATTAGACCTTGTTTATAAGCAATCAGCTGTCCTTGATCCATACACATATAATTTAAAAAACCTGTTCCTAAACCCAGATGTGCTTCCTTCAGAATCAGTTTAATTTCACGTAATAATGGATATTTCTTTAACGCTACATTATAGCCAAAAGGCTGATAATAATCTTCATTGGTAGGATTTGCTTTCTCAGCAACTGCCATGACGTTAATGCCTTTGATAAAACTTAACGTAGCGGGATCATCTCCATCACTAATCCAGTTGACACCAATAACTCCAAGTGCGTTGTTATGCGATTTCACATAGCTTATTACTTCTTTGTTCGATTTCATGGCAAAAAAAGAAACTTTATCTTTTTTATCAATGCCATATTTCTGCATCAAATAAACTAGGTTACTCGAACTTGCGTTATCAAAGACTAAAACAATCTCTTCATTCGATCCTCTTTTACCGACCTCAGACCACTTCTTTTTTTCACCCTTCATGACCGCTCCAAGTTCTTGGGTTGTAATCATGGTATCTTTATTAGCTTTATTCGTAATTAAAGCCAGTGCATCTTGGGCAAACTTATAACTTCTATACTTAATTTTTTCCTCGTCAAAAACTTTTTTTTCCGTATCTGTTAGCTCTCTAGCAACTACTGCCATACGGGCTTTACTATTCAAGAGCATCGTTACCGCTTCTAAATCTGGTTTGTACACCAAATTTATCTTTGTGTATTTGTAGGTTTGCTCAAATGCAGACTTCTCTGCTGCAATTACAGGTTGAAATGATTCATCAACTGCAACTGTTATTTCCCCTTTAGCGGGCGTATCTTCATAATTCGTATTACTTCCCCCCCCGCATGATGACATCACCATTGCCACTAACGTCACTGCACACCAAAGGTTGATTGTATTTTTCATAACCTTGTTTATTTATTATTTAATTGCTAGATCTATTGAGATTTAAATCAAAATGAGACAATATAAAATAACGTTAATAAACTCTTATTATTCGTCATCCCCCTCTTCGTCCATACTTTCTTTTACTTTTTCGTAAGCTCTCCAAGCTCTGTATAAACCATAAACGATCAATACTGCTCCGAATACATAAGCCCAATTATCCGAAGGTAAAAACTGAATAGCAAAACCAGAATCAGGTACGGCTATTAAATATACCCCCATTGCAGTATAAGCCATTGAAGTGATAACACTTACAATGATTAGCACTTTCTGCATAATATTTTTTGAATCCTGTTGAGGCATGATATAAACAATTTTTCTCTTCTATCTAAAATAAAGAAACACCTAGTCAAAATACTATTTAAAAAGGAGTTGCTCCCACTTAAAAATGAAACCTGTCAGAGTTCTGACAGGTTTCATCTACTTTTGCAAAATTTCAATTATTCAGCCGACAACGTAAAGTTGATTGGAATAGTAAATCTTGAACGTACTGCACGGCCAGATTGTTTACCTGGAATCCATTTTGGTACAGACTTGATTACACGAACAGCTTCTTCATCGCAACCGAAACCTACCGATTTCAATACTTCTACACTTTGAATACTACCATCCGTATTAACTACGAACTGAACATATACTTTACCCGAAACGTTAGCACGTTGTGCAGCAGCAGGGTATTTTAAGTTTTTCGACAAGTATTTTCCTAATGCAGCCATACCGCCTGGGAATTCTGCTTGTTGTTCTACCGCCGTAAAGATTTCTTCTTCTTTCGGTTTTGGTGGTTCAACAGGAGCTTCTTCTTTAGCTGTACCTCTTGCATCTGGATCAACTGGTGGTCCTGCTTCGTCAGTATCACCCTTCACTGATTCATTTGCCGTGTTACCTTTCACTTGATCCACTTCTGGTGGAGGCTCAGGTTTTGTCACTTCCTCATCACGTTTGATTTCAGGAGGTAAGAACTTGGTAGTCGTTACCTTCGGAATATCTTTTGGTGGTGGTGGCGGTGGTGGTGGTGGTTTAACTTCGTTTTTCTTCGGTGGCTGATCCACTTTCATTACCTCAGCGGTAATTTCGGTTTTATCTTTACTCTCAGCAGTCAATTGTTTCCAAAAAAATGCCAAAGCCAAAGCTCCCGAGAAAGCAAAAGTGCCAATCAATACCGACCTTGTGATGACACGCTGATAATCTTTTCTCAATAAGTAAGCACCGTAGCCCTTATTCTTATTTTCAAAAATAATATCATCAAGCGTTGCATTTGGGTTTATTACGTTTGACATATTTCTCGATAATTTAACTCAATTTGAATTGAACTAATTCGTGTGAAAAAGGCACACCCTATTCACATAACTAAGTTAAAACTAAAAAATTAGTTATCAAACTATTTCTTTAGTTTTATTTGTATTTTGAATCAGAAATTATTTTCCTGATTTCTTAATCATTGACTCAGTAGCTGGATCAATCTCAAGAATAGCGTAACGTTTGTTGTCTGTGATTGCACATTCATCAAGCAAATCTACCATATTTTTATATTTAGCACTTTTCGTTGCTTTAATAACAATGGTAAAGTTTGCACCGATACGTTTTTTGAAATCGAACAAAGTTTGTCTGATACCTTTATCTGAATAGTCTGCTGTTTCAACTACAACACCTGCTTCTCCTGGGATACCTTGATAAAAGTACACTTTAGAAGAATCTGGGCAAATAGTTAACGTTTCAGACATTTTCACAGGCGATGTTTCTTTCGAATCATCGTTCTTATCAGGCATATTCAACTGCATTGTCACGGGCTTTGCTAACGTAGTCGTTAACATAAAGAAAGTGATAAGAAGAAAGCCTAAGTCCACCATTGGTGTCATGTCAATCTTGGTGGACGCTTTTTTACTGCGTTTCTTACCACCCTTACCCCCACTATCCTGACTAATTTCTGCCATCGTGTTGTAGTAGTTTGAATGTTAATTGTAATTGTATCGTTAAAAAAGAAGACTTGTTGCTTATAAGTACCCTGCTTCACAAAGTAAAGCAGGGTCAATAAACTACTGAGTACAACTTAATTAATTTACATTTCTTGGTTTTGCTTCCGCTCCAGTGATTAATTGGAATACGTTGATGTTCTGCTGTTGTAAAGTACCAACCACTTGGTTAAACACTTTATAATTTGCATTACCATCTCCTTTAATCGCTACTGTCAATGAAGGGTTTGCGATTTTAGCGTAACTCACCCACAGATATAATTCGTTGTTTGCAGAATCACATGGAATTCCTTTCAAGAACCCGTCAGCTTTCCACTCTTTCGATTTTTTCTGTAATACCTGAGCCATTGCACCAGCAGGATAACCAATGAATTCTGAATCCATAAAGTTTTTCTGCATTGTTGCACTAACAGGTACACTGTAGCGATTCGCCATTCTTTCCAACATCAATGCACGAGCATCCACATCATCAGTACCCATGAAAATTTTTCCATCATTTGATACCGAGATAGTAATCACACCTTTCTCGTTTTTCAGAGGTTTCTCCGAAATAGACGTTGGAGGAGTGATTGAAACAGCCTCTTCTGGTTTAAACTTTGCAGTTAACATGAAGAAGGTGAGAAGCAAGAATGCAACGTCACACATGGCCGTCATATCCAGAGACACACTCTGTCTTTTTGCTTTTACCTTTGGCATAATTGTAAAATTTGAAAATTTGGAAGTACACTAATTTGAAATTTGATTATCTTAAACAATAAGACGTTAAGATGTTACAATTTGAACTTATGAAAAAGACAATAGTTCAAATTTTCAAATTGACTAATTTTCAAACTATTAATTATGGTGAGTAGCGTAATTTTGTGTAATACTCAAACCGATTTCGTCAACACTGTATGTTAACTCATCAATTTTAGAAGTAAAGAAGTTGTATGCAATGATACATACTGCTGAAGTACCAATACCTAATGCCGTATTTACTAGGGCTTCAGAGATACCGTTTGCAAGAGCTGATGAATCTGTAGAACCTCCTGAGTTACCTAACGCTGAGAACGCTTTGATCATACCAATTACCGTTCCTAATAGACCGATCAAAGTTGATACTGATGCTAACGTAGCGATGATAGTCAAGTTTTTCTCTAACATTGGCAATTCTAATGAAGTAGCTTCTTCTACTTCTTTGCTCAACGAAGCTAATTTTTGTTCTTTGTCTAAAGAACCGTCAGTAGTTAACTGCTTGTACTTTTTAACTGCTGCTAACGTAACGTTACCAACTGTTCCTTTTTGTTTGTCACACTCTTTCAAAGCTGCATCTGTATCGTCTTTGTCAAGTAATGCTTGGATTTTGCGAACGAAAGCGTTAACATCTCCTGATCCTTTTGCTTTTCCGATTGTGATGATACGCTCAATAGAGAATGTCAATGCTGTTAAGAAACATGTCATCAAAACTGGTACGATGATACCTCCTTTGTAAACGATACCGAAGTAATCACCTGGGATTGGGTGTCCTTCTGGTGTTCCGCCTTCAAAGTGAGAGCCATCTCCCATTACGAATTTGAAAAGACAGAATGCAACAGCGAAAAGGATTAATAGAATAACACCCGCTGGGATGCCACCTGATTTTTTGTTGTTTGCTGGAGCAGCTGGTTTTGGAGCTGCTGGTTTTGCTGGTTGTGTACTCATTAGTTTGGTAAAATTTGGGTTTTAAGTTAAAAAACAGTTTTAGGTGATTTTTTAAAATAAATCTCCTGAAATGGATAGTTTATCTTTACGCTTCATTACAAATTGTATTGATTTAATACCCTTCAGACTTTGACAAAACTAACACAATTTTTTCTCACTTTTCATACCTCTTACTGCAAGTTTTTTAAAAAAAATGTTCAAGAAAACATAGGCATTGTACTATGGCAATATTTTGACTAGTTATCCCTACATTTCACTGCACTTTTCAAAGAATTTAACTTTACCTATAAAGCATATAACTTTTTCATGTTTTTTTTATTTACCAGATAACTGCTTAATAATGGCTTCTATTTCATCCATTTTATAAGTATTTTTCAAAATTTGAGATTGAGGAAAAACACTTATCATTCGTTCCAAAACTGGGTTTTCTCCTTTTACCACTAAATACGATTTTTCACTATTTTCTATTAATTTATTGAGGAATGAACGGCATTTACCCAAATTTTCTTTTGAGAAAGCATCTATATGTATAATGGATAAAGCGGATTCTTGCCAGAGTTTTTCGGCATAAGACAACACAATGGGGTCTGAATGACTGTCAAAATCATATCGTCTTATATCTAAACTGGAGTCTGTCAATGCCCCTTGAAAAGGGTTAGAAAACGATACTTGTTCGGGTTTGTCAATCAGTTGGATGTATAGTAGTAGGGTGTACATAAATTTGGAAAGTGGATTTAACAAGTATGAAATCGAAATGAAGAGCTGTTTCTTAGTGCATGTTAGTTTTATTCTGTAATTTTGAGCTATATTAGAAAGAAGGCATCTATGGCACAGTATTATCAATTTAATCGAGAAAAATCTCGAAGAAAAACAGGCACTTTTACGATGAAAGAGGCCATTGACGATTTATTGGAGCTATACCGTTTGCGTTCGAAGTTTGATGAAACTTATATTTCCGCTCATTGGGAAAAAATAATGGGTACGCCTATTGCCAGCCGTACCACAAAAATATTTGTACAAGAAAGTAAGCTTTTCTTAGAGTTTGACTCCGCTCCTCTACGAAGTGAGTTATTGATGGCCAAAGGAAAAATAATTTCGTTGATTAATAAAGAAGTCGGTCGTGA
>JARXAV010000187.1 GCA_029865665.1 Flectobacillus sp.
TTTATTCGCAATTGTTTTAGCACAAGTCAGATCGTGTGTAATAATGATAGAACTCGTTTTGTATTCTTGTTGCACATGTAAAATCAGGTTATTGATTTCCACACACGTAATTGGGTCAAGTCCAGAAGTAGGTTCATCGTAAAGCATAATTTCAGGTTTTAAAATCAAGGTTCGGGCAATGCCTATCCTTTTTTTCTGCCCTCCCGACAAATCAGACGGCATTTGGTTAATACTTTCGACTAAACCAACATCTTCCAAAACCCCCAAAATAGCGTTATCAACCTCTTTTTTAGACAAGCTTCGTTTATTTCTGACCAGTGGAAATTCTAGGTTTTCCCGAACCGTCATGCTATCGTACAAGGCACTACTTTGGAAGGAAAATCCAATTTTTAACCTAAGTAATTGTAATTCCTTTTCTGAAATTTTAGCTACTTCTTGTCCCAAAACTTGAACGATTCCAGCGTCAGGCTTTAAAAGTCCCGAAATAATTTTAATCAACACCGACTTGCCACTTCCAGAACGTCCAAGAATTGCTACATTTTCCCCTTTCTGAATGTCAATATCAATACCATTGAGTACAGATAAACTCCCAAACGACTTTTTTAATCCCTTAATTGCAATCACGGGAGTGTCTGAACTAGCGGGTAAAATAACCTTGTCCTCTTTCATCTAAATCCATTAACTACCTGTACAATAATGATTTCCTCTATAAAAATCAAGAACATTGAATGAACCACGGCCATATTGGCAGCTCGTCCAACACCTTGCGTACCATTTTGAGCGTAATAGCCTTGATAACAGCCCGCTACCCCGATGGTAAAGCCATAACAAACGGCTTTGAACAAGGCCGAAAAAATATCCAGAAAAACAATCGACTTGAAAGCACTTTCAAAAAAGCCTAAAAAGCTAGTGGCTTCATTCTCTCGAACATTGAAATAAGCCCCCATCATTCCCACAAAACCCGTGTATAAAATCAAGATGGGCATCATAAGCGTTATGGCAGAAATTCGAGTAACCACTAGAAATTTGAAGGGATTGGTCGCAGAAACTTCCATGGCATCAATTTGTTCGGTTACTTTCATCGAACCCAACTCTGCCCCCATGTTAGAACCCACTTTACCAGAGGCAATGAGCGAGGTAACTAAGGGAGCTAAGGCTCGAATGATAGCGATTGTAACCAAAGAAGGCAACCAAGATTTTGCACCAAAAGCAGATAAAGACGGGCGAGACTGTTTCGTAAAAACAACTCCTGTAATAAAGCCTGTCAACGAAACTAAGGGTAAGGATTTATAACCCACTTCATAACACTGATTTACGATTTCTTTCCACTCAATAGGTGCTGAAAACACTTCGCTAAAGAAATGAATAATGAATTTGTAAACCTTATAAACATCGGTTAGATAGGCATCAACCCCTTTAGAGATGAGGTATTTATGAGTGGGACTAGCCGTTATTTTGTGAGGAGTTGCTTGCATCGATTCGTGATTTATGTAAAGTTGCTCCTTTTTCGGAGCAAAAACCTTACATAATTCTGCACAAAGCTTTCATAGTTATTAGGTGGCGGTAGATTTATATGCTACTTGAACAGGGAAGTAATATAGAAAATTCACTTCCCTTCCCGAACTCACTGGCTACTTCGATGATTCCTCCTTGGGCTTCAATAAACTCTTTACTGATGCTTAATCCTAAGCCTGTTCCTTCTTTTTTTGTTCCTGGAATTCTAAAATAACGCTCAAAGATTTTAGATAAATATTGTGGGTCAATCCCTTGTCCCGAATCCATCACCGAAATTTTTAGGTAATTGGATTGAGCAACTACTTTGATGTCAATAATCGAATTATCATACGAGTACCGAATTGCATTGGAGATTAAATTAGTAATCACCCAAGCCGTTTTTTCACTATCTACCAAAATTTTAGGAATAGGAGGAATGATAAGCTGACGTAGTTCAATCTTTTTTTGCTCTGCCGCATTTTTATTGGCATTTATGGCATAAGTCAACATATCTTGTACGTCTGTTGGTAAGATATTCAGTTGAATACTCCCACTTTCTACTTGCGTAACATTCAATAATTCACTGGTAATTTTCAGCAGGCGGTTACTGTCGTCTTTGATACTTTCTACTAACTCTTTTTGCTCCTCATTTAGTACGCCAACTTGCACATTTTCAAGAAGTTGAACGCTCATTTTTATGGATGAAATAGGCGTTTTAAATTCGTGAGAAATGGTGGCGATAAAATTAGTTTTTGCAAAATCTAACTCTTTATATTCGGTTATGTTTTGTAATAAAATCACATTTCCGATGAGTTTTTCAACTTCTTCTCCCGTTGGAATAATCTTGATGGCGATAAGCTCTTTCTCGAAATAACTCTCCTTATTATCCGCATAAATCTTAATGGGACTTGCCTTTAAATGAGCATCAGTGGTATTGGTTTTCACTAACAAATCTTGTGTCAAGGTACGTACCAAATCGTTATGAAACGCAATAAGCTGAATAGGCTGATTAACGACTTCTTCCAATTTTAAACCTGTGATTTTCAAGGCATTATTATTCATAAAAAGTACTCTATGTTGCTCATCTAGCCCAATTACAGGTTCTTTCATATTATTGATGAGCGTTTCAATGCGTCGTTTTTCCATCAATAATTTATCCATGTTGCTCGCCTTATATTCTTCGAGTTTTTGAGCCATGGTATTGAATGACTTGGCTAAATCACTAAACTCACTATGTCCATCAAAATACACTCGTTCCGAATAATTTTCAGAAGCAATTTGTTTGATACTTCGAGTAAGTTCGTTGATAGGGTTTGCAATATTATTGGGTAAATTGACAAACAAAGTAAAGGCTATCAGAAAACAAATAGAACCAATCAGCCCAATCCACAAAATGGCACTCTCTGCGGTGTTTTCCGCCACATGACTTTTCCGTTGAATTGCCTGCATATTGAGCAACATAATAGCTGAAATGTCCGTACGAATTGTTTGAAAAATGAGTTGACTATCTTTCTTTTGCTTCAACTCCTTGAAATCAAGAATTAGTTTTTCGGTGAGTTCCTGCTCCCCTACTTCCGTAATGTTACGTTGTTGTTTTTTTAAGTTGTCTTCAAAAAAACCAACTTGTTGCTCATCAAACACAGGCTTATTCAACGCAATCAGCATATTGCGAGCATAGTCAATCGTGTTATAATTGGCTACCAAAATATTTTTGGTCTCGTTAGCCAATTTGTGAATAAAAACAGAACCCACAATTGTCAGCAAGGTTATCATAAAAAACAATAGCCCTATTCCCGAGATAAGTTTGTGCTTGATTTTCATTAGCTTAGTATGACAAGATCAATGCTACTTCTTGATAGTTTTTTCAAGAGTTCATTAAAAATGTTCGTTGATAAAATGATTTGTATTAAATTAAAATGAGGCTTTCCGATACAAATAGTAGAAACTTTACGCTCTTCCGCCTGTTGCATAATCGCCATGACTACCTCAGAACTTTCTACTTTTATAATTTCAGCACCCAATTCCGTTGCTAATTTAAAGTGATTAATCAGATGTCGTTGCTTATCTAAGGGAATTTTATCTGCTGCTTCATTGGGTCGTTGCACGTACAAGACGTACCATTTACTGTTATAGTAATTGGCTAAACGTGCCGTTTTACGGATTACCGTTTTTGCTGTATGCTGATTACTACTGATGCAAGCCAAAAATCGTTCGTGTCTGGGATTATTCTGTGTAATTTCCGTTTCTACTTTTCGCTCCACTTGCGAGGCAACTTCTTTTAGAGCCAACTCTCGTAACTGCAAAATATGTTCGCTTTTGAAAAAGTTTTTGAGTGCCGTTTCTATTTTATCGGCCTGATAAATTTTCCCATCTTTCAAGCGAGTAATCAGTTCATCTGCGGTCAAATCAATGTTTACTACTTCATCTGCTTGAGCAATGACACTATCAGGAACACGCTCTTTTACCTCGATTCCTGTAATGGTTTTTACTTCCTCGTTTAGGCTTTCGATATGTTGAATATTAATGGCAGAAATCACATTGATACCTGCCTCCAAAATAGCAATTACATCTTGCCAACGCTTCTCATTTTTACTGCCCTCGATATTGGTATGAGCGAGTTCATCAACCACCACCACCTCTGGTCTCATTGAAATAATCGTTGCCAAATCCATTTCTTCCAACTCTTTTCCTCGATAAAAAAGCTTTCTTCTCGGAATAAGTGGCAAACCTGCAACTAATGCTTCTGTTTCTTTACGACGGTGCGTCTCAACAAAGCCAATTTGTACATTTACACCACTTTGTAGGAGCGAATGAGCTTCCTGCAACATCCGATAGGTTTTGCCTACCCCTGCACTCATGCCTATATATACTTTGAATTTCCCTCGTTTTGATTTTTTAATTAAATCAAGGAAATCTTGGGCCGATTTTCTGCTTTCTTCCATGTGTTTTACTCGCTAAAAGGGTGGATAGTGCTTTTACAAGGAGATGGCCAATGAGGTTGTAAAAAAGGTCTCATAACGTTGGAGTGTCTGATCATGAACAAAAATAGCATCTTTACTTTGGAACGTTCTTGCTTCCACACGCCAAAGTACTTTCTCATTAAGCCGATAATCATAGTTGATGGAATAAGCCCATGTCTGAAAACCATTCGGAGTACCCGTGGCGATGATTACGCCTGTATTATCGTGATAATATTCTATTCTGCCCGCAATAGCACCGTTGGTATGGGGACGTACTTGACAAATTAGAATAGGAGTGTACCAATGGGCATAGTGCTTACTACCCTGTTGTTGTTCTAGTCCATAGTCCATACCAAGGATAAAACCTAGTCGCTTAGTGGCCTGATAACTAGCATAAAAATTATGAAAATACCGCATCTGTTTGACGCTATCTGCCTTATCGCTACCAAGATAGGAACTACTATTGAACATCCACTTTGCATTCGGTTTATAACTTACCTGATGCCCCCAAGCGGGGCTATTGTTGCCATCGAGCAATTGAATGCGTTGCCAACCATTTAAGAGTAATAAGGCTACAAACCATTTTTCGTTAGGACTGTTGTAGGATACTTTAGCACCTGTTTCAAAATAGGGTGAATTATCGGCCAATAAGCTACGGGTGAGTGTCCAACAGTCTTTACTCACCGCACTCTCAAACCCAATATGCGAAGGCATGACTCCCATATCTACCCAAAGAGGAATTTTGCGAGCTACTTTCACGCCAATATTGGCTTCGTAGAGGTTCTTTAAGACACCTTGTTCAGCACTATAATTGGCATTCATGTACGTGCCTGTTCCCATACTAATGTTGGCTCTTAGCTCTGAGTTTTGATAGGATGCCTTGAGAAAACCAAGATTAATCCCTACTTCATTACTACGGTTATGAGAGTACACAAAATTAGGACGGCTATGAGTTGACTGATTTGCCACGAAGGTATAATAAGTCTCTAAATACCCCTCGATTTTCCAAGACGTATGCACACTATCTGCCTGAGCATGGATAAGGCTATGGGATAATAAGAAAGCTCCTAATAATAAAAGTGTTTTCATGGTTTTAGTCTGCTTGTTGATATTAAGTTCCTGTGTCTGTTCTTGATAGAAGGCAGACACAGGAAACGTTCATTTATCTTAGCTCATCAAGAGCCAAATTCAATTTTAATACATTTACTTTCTCAGGCCCAAATAGACCGCCTAAGGGTTCTTCGGTACTCGAAAGGACTAATTGTTTCAGATTGGCTTCTGGAATATTTCTGATTTTAGCAATTCGTTTAATTTGAATAGTCGCTGCCTCAACCGAAATATCTGGGTCTAGCCCACTCCCACTTGCAGTAACGATTTCGGCAGGAATATCCTTTTTCTGAATGGCTGGATTATGGACTAGAAAACTATCTATACGAGCCTTAACTTCTTGTAAATAAGCCTCATTAGAAGGAGCTTTGTTACTGCCTGCACTTCCTGCTGCATTGTAATCTACTGCTGATGGACGTGAACAAAAATACTTATCTTGATTAAATTTTTGCCCAATATTCGTATAAAATGTTTTACCATTTGCGGTAATGATTTCACCCTTTCCATGATTGGGCGAAAATTGAGCAATTCCATAAACAATCGTAGTATAGATACCTACAAAGAAAACCAAAAACACTAAGGTTAATCTGATTCCTGAAAAAAGGGATGATTTCATATTCTTGAATGATTAAATAAATACTGTAACGATTAAGTCAATTAATTTAATACCTATAAAAGGAACGAGGATACCGCCTAAACCATAGATAAACAGGTTTCTACGAAGTAATGCACTTGCTCCTATAGGTTTATAAGCCACTCCTTTTAAGGCCAGAGGAATCAACATTGGAATAATGATGGCATTAAAAATTACAGCCGACAAAATAGCACTTTCTGGACTGTGTAAGTGCATGATATTCAGCCCTTGTAACGAAGGAATGGCAACAATAAACAAGGCAGGAATAATCGCAAAATATTTTGCAATATCATTGGCAATACTAAAAGTCGTAAGCGTACCACGAGTCATTAAGAGCTGTTTACCAATTTCTACAATTTCAATCAATTTGGTAGGGTCATTATCCAAATCCACCATGTTGCCCGCCTCTTTGGCTGCTTGTGTTCCGCTGTTCATCGCTACGCCTACGTTCGCTTGAGCCAATGCAGGAGCATCGTTTGTACCGTCTCCCATCATGGCAACCAATCGTCCTTCGCTCTGTTCTTTCTTAATATAATTCATTTTATCCTCTGGCTTTGCCTCGGCAATAAAGTCATCGACCCCTGCTTTTTCAGCAATAAATTTTGCCGTAAGGGGATTGTCCCCCGTCACCATCACCGTCTTAATTCCCATTTTACGAAGGCGTTCAAAACGTTCTTGAATGCGAGGTTTAATAATATCTTGCAATTCAACCACGCCTTTTACTCGTTCGTTTTCAGAAACCACCAAGGGCGTACCACCATTACTTGAAATTTGATTGACTATTACCTGAATTTCATTGGGAAAAGTATTTCCAGCCGATTCACATAAGGTTTTAATCGAATCCGATGCTCCTTTTCTAATGCGAGTGTTATCCGCCAAATCAATACCAGAGCTACGAGTTTCTGCCGTAAATTTGATGAATTTTGCATTTGAAATCCGATACGTCGCAGGATTTACTCCAGCCAATTCAATGATTGACTTTCCTTCGGGCGTATCGTCAGACATCGAACTTAATACCACGGTTCTGATAAAACTCTTTTCATCTACGCCATCGGCTGGATAAAAATTCGTTGCCTTTCTATTACCAATCGTAATCGTTCCCGTTTTATCTAGCAACAATACATCAATATCACCTGCTGTTTCTACTGCCTTACCACTTTTCGTAATGACATTCGCTCTTAATGCTCTGTCCATACCCGCAATACCAATTGCCGAAAGCAAACCACCAATGGTAGTTGGAATTAAACACACGAATAGCGAAATGAAAGCCGCAATCGTAATAGGCGTGTGAGCAAAGTCGGCAAAAGGTTTTAAGGTCACGGTAACAATAATAAATACAAGCGTAAAACCCGCCAACAAGATCGTTAAAGCAATTTCATTCGGTGTTTTTTGACGAGACGCACCTTCTACCAAAGCAATCATTTTATCTAAAAAACTTTCGCCAGGTTCGGTTGTCACTTGCACCTTGATAAAATCTGACAAGACCTTTGTACCACCCGTAACCGAACTTTTATCTCCCCCTGATTCTCGAATTACAGGAGCAGATTCACCCGTAATGGCACTCTCATCAATGGTAGCAAGTCCTTCGATAATCTCCCCATCAGAAGGAATAATGTCGTTGGCTTCACAAATAAAAACGTCTCCTTTTTTGAGTGTAGCAGACGAAACGACTTGTCCATTCTCTAAACGTGCGGGGGTTTCTTCCCGTGTTTTTCGTAAACTATCCGCCTGAGCTTTTCCTCGTGCTTCGGCAATGGCTTCGGCAAAATTGGCAAATAGCAACGTAAGAAATAAAACAATAAAGACCGTAAAGTTATAGGCAAAGCTCCCCTGTTCTTGCTCGCCCATGGCAATCCAAAGACAAACAATAAACATAATCACTGTTCCAATCTCGACGGTAAACATCACTGGATTGTGGAACATTATTTTAGGATTGAGCTTTACAAAAGATTGTTTGAATGCTTCCTGCATTAAATCCTTTTGAAATAATGATGTATTTGACATATTCGTATTGGTTGGAGCAACGAGTATCAACTTGTTGCAATATGCTATTTCAGTAATTTATGTAAACGGAACGAAACCCGTTTTGCTCGCTATTTAAGAGAAAAGTGTTCGGCAATAGGGCCTAAAGCAAGTGCAGGGAAGAATGAAAGAGCTGCAACAATTACAATGACCGCAAAAATAACCAAGCCAAACGTGGCTGTATCTGTCTTGAGTGTTCCATTACTTTCTGGCGTATATTTTTTACTTGCTAAAATTCCAGCAATGGCAACTGGACCAATAATCGGCAGAAAACGTCCTAGTAACATCACCAAACCACAGGTAATATTCCAGAACGGAGTATTATCGCCCAAGCCTTCAAAACCACTCCCATTATTGGCACTCGAAGAAGTATATTCATACAACATCTGGCTGAATCCGTGATAGTTAGGATTACTTAACCAACCCGCATACTGAGTAGGGTCATTGGTATATAAATAACTCGCAATGGCAGTACTTCCTAGAATCAAGAAGGGATGTAAAAGGGCTATCATCATAGCGATTTTCATTTCTTTCGCTTCTATCTTTTTCCCTAAAAATTCAGGCGTTCTACCAACCATTAAACCACTAATGAAGACCGCCAAAATCATAAAGACATAAAAATTAAGCATTCCTACCCCACAACCACCATAAAAAGCGTTAATCATCATCCCTAACATCTGGTTCATTCCTGCAATCGGTGTGAAGCTATCGTGCATACTGTTTACACTACCTGTTGAGATAACGGTGGTGGCTATACTCCAGTAAGCAGAAGCGGGTGTGCCAAATCGGATTTCTTTTCCTTCGCTACTCCCTAAATGCTGACTAATACCCAAACGGTCAATCGCAGGATTACCCGCTGATTCAGAGAGCATCGTTGGCACTACCAAGAGTGCAAAGCCGACGGTCATTACTCCAAAAATCATCCAAGCTAATTTTCGTTTTTTAATCACAAAACCCAAGGCAAAAATCATTGCGAAAGGAATAATCATTTGGGTAATCATTTCTACCATATTGGTAAAATAATTTGGGTTCTCGAAAGGATGAGCCGAATTTGCTCCAAAAAATCCCCCACCATTTGTTCCCAAATGCTTAATCGCCGTGAATGCAGCCACAGGGCCACGACTCACTTGAACCGTATCTCCTTGCAAACTAACCATCGTATCTTTGCCTTCAAAAGTCATCGGTGTACCATTAAAAGCAAGTAAACCAGCCACGACAATCGCAATAGGAAGCAACAATCGGGTACAACTACGCACTAAGAGTGAATAAAAATTACCAAGCTTTTCAGAAGTCTGCTCTTTCATGGCTATAAATACCACCGCCGCTATTGCAATCCCTGTTCCTGCACTCAAAAAGTGCCAAAGCATCAAGATAAGTTGTCCTAAATAAGACATTCCAGACTCACCAGAATAGTGTTGCAAATTGGTATTACAGATAAAACTAATGGCTGTATTAAAGGCTAAATCACCCGACATAGATGGGTTATTATCTGGGTTGAGAGGCAACCAAGCCATATTGGTCAACACCAACATACACATCAGAAACCAAATTGCATTAACCGTTAATAAGGCTACTAAATGTTCTTTCCAATTCATTTGGTAGCTTTCATCAATCCCGCTCCATTTAAAAAAAAGTTTATCAATTGGGTTAAAAATAGGGTCTAAGAGCGTTTTCTGATACGTAAATAATTTTCCAATGTAATTTCCTAAAGGTAGGGCTATCGCTAATGTTAGTATGAACATTAACACAACCCCAAGTATTTCTGAGTTCATGTTGTTAGATTTTTTAAAAAATTGTAAGCTTTACGTACACGATGTACAAAAGACAAAAGGAGAGTAACCAAATGAAAGCAATCAGTAAACCTTCCTTGATTTTCTGCCAATTCATTCGGCTAAAACTTTTCTGGTTTTATCAAGACATAGCCGATATATAAGAACACTGCTATTGCCACAAAAAATAATGCGATCATACCGTTAGATGTTGTTAAAGAGTTCGATGAAATAATAAAACAGGACAAATCCTAAGAGTCCTAAAAGCGTAAGCAGGGTTGTTAGTAACATGTTAATTTCTGTTTGTTTCTAGGTATAGATTCAAGAGGTATGCCAACAAAATAAAAAATAACGTAACTTCCTTTAAATCAATTAAATACAACAATGTCATATTTTTGGGCATAAAAAAACCCTTTCATTTTGAAAGGGTCAATCCTAGCGTTTTGATAGGGTCTAGTTCATTTAAAGTAATCGTGTAAAATCATTTTTAACATACATTTTTCGTAAAGACTCATTGGCAAGGTCATCAAATCCAACATTTAACATTCAAAATTTTGGATTATCACTAACTATCTTCGAGTTTACGATATAAAGTCGTCAGAGCGATGTTTAAAAGTTCGGCAGCTTTCGTTTTATTGCCGTTTGTATAGTTCAATACTTTCTGAATATGGGCTTTTTCAGCAGTAGCTAAATCAAAGCTATTGGTATTTTTCCCCTCTCCAGACGTTCCGTAACCAGACAAATGCTGTATATCGAGTGGTAAATTCTCCGTCTTCAATACGTCGTCATTCATCATAATAATGCTTCGTTCAATGACATTTTTCAACTCCCTAATATTGCCATTCCAACGATGTACTTTCAAGAGTTCTATCACCTCTTTATCTAGTGACTTTACTTTTTTGTTCATTTTTGAAGCAAAAACAGCGATAAAGTGTTTCGCTAAAAGCTCCACATCAACTGCCCTTTCTCTGAGTGCAGGAAGTCGTATTTGAAAAACCGAAATCCGATAGAATAAATCTTCTCGGAACTGCCCCGCTTCGATTTCTTTTGGTAAATCACGGTTTGTAGCCGCAATAATACGGACATTTACTTTGGTTACTTTGCTCTCCCCTACTTTCAAAAACTGACCCGTTTCGAGTACCCGAAGCAGCTTCGCCTGTAAATCTAAGGGCATTTCACCAATTTCATCCAAAAAGATAGTTCCATTATGAGCTTCTTCAAATAAGCCCTTTTTGTCTTTTATAGCTCCTGTAAAAGCCCCTGCTTTATGCCCAAACATTTCACTTTCTAACAGTTCTTTACCAAAAGCGGCACAGTTAATCGCCACAAAATTTTGGTTGTTTCGTTTACTCGCTTGATGAATTGCCTGAGCAAAAACCTCCTTCCCTGTACCCGTTTCACCCGTGAGCAAGACCGTTGTATCGGTTTCGGCAACTTTTCTGGCTAAATCTATCGCTGCCCGAATTACGATAGACGTACCTATAATTTTATCAAAAGAGTGTTTCTCGCCTAACTGTTTTTCCAGTTGTAACACCCTTTTGGATAAACTCCCTTTTTCAATTGCCTTATATACTAAAGGGATGATTTTATTATTGTCGTCTCCTTTGGTAATGTAGTCAAAGGCCCCATTTTTAATCGCCTGTACCCCGTCGGCAATATTTCCGTAGGCTGTTAAAAGAATGACCTCAACTGTTGGGTGTTTATCTTTAATGATTTTGGCTAAATCAACCCCACGTCCATCAGGAAGTTTAACATCAGAAAGAACAACATCCACTTCTGAATGCTCTAACACTTTCAAACCACTCTTACAATCACCTGCTTGTAGGACAACAAAGCCCTCCATCGTGATAATTTTTGCCAAGAGGTTTCTTAATTTTTCTTCATCATCAATAATTAGAATTGTATTATTCATCGTTATGTGTTGCCTTGCTTGTATCGTCTTTTATTCACCTAGCTAACTCTGTCACCGCTTTCTGACCAATTGCCTTTTGAGCAAAGATAGGCGATTATCAGAGAACAAAGTCGCAATTATCCCCTTTAAGTTACTCAGAATCATCTAAAAAATAGCCTTGTCTTCGTTACTATTCTCTAGTTTTACCACAAGCAAACACCTTTATTTTAGTAGTTATTTCCAAAAATTAGAGTTAATTTTGGAAATAAGTCAATAAAAAACAAGGTTATTTCCAAAATTAAAGAAATGCTAGTCGGAAGAGAACAAGAACAAACGATTTTATCAAAACTGTTAAAATCAACTCAAGCTGAGTTCGTAGCCATTTATGGAAGAAGAAGAATCGGGAAAACGTATTTAGTAAGACAGTTTTTCCGTGAACAACTTGTGTTTTCATTTACAGGAGCATTTGAAGCAGAAACGACTATTCAAATCAATAACTTTTGGGTAGAACTAAAAAGAGTTTATCCTCAAGCGAAAGATTTCGAAGCTCCGCACAACTGGTCAGAAGCCTTTCAATACTTAACAGACTATGTAATAAGTCTTCGAGAAAGTACTCAAAAAATCGTCATTTTTATAGACGAACTTCCTTGGCTTGACCGAACGGGAGCAAACTTTGTATCTGCCCTAGAATATTTCTGGAATCAACATGGCTCGCAACAGGATAAACTTATTTTTATTACCTGTGGGTCAGCAGCTTCGTGGATGATTGGCAAATTATTAAAAGCCCAAGGAGGATTACACAACCGAGTAACCTGTAGGATTGAGTTAAAGCCATTTACCTTGAGGGAAACAAAGGCTTATTGTTCGTTCAGAAACTTGAAATTTAACGACTATCAAATCGCTCAGTTATACATGATTTTGGGTGGTATCCCCTACTACTGGCAAGCTATTGAGCAAGGGAAAAGCGTAGCACAAGTGATTGAAAGTTTATGTTTTGATAACAATGGACTACTCACCAAAGAGTTTGAATACCTCTATTACTCACTATTCAAAAATGCTGAAAAACACATTAAAGTGATTGAGGCTTTAGCAGCACACCCATACGGACTAACCAGAACGCAGTTATTAGCAGAAACGAATATCAGCAATGGCGGAAATTTTGTACGAGTCATAGAAAACCTAACAGATTGCGGTTTCATTAAAGCATTAGAACCTTTCGGGAAAAAAAACCGAGATACGGTTTTTAGAATCATCGACTTTTATAGCGTTTTTTATTTAAAATACATCATCAATAACGTAGGGAATCGTAATAACACTTGGCAAAACTTGTCAACCAGTGCAAGTTATCATTCATGGATGGGTTATGCCTTTGAAAATATTTGCTTGACACACCTAAACCCTATTCACGTAGCCTTAGGTATTGGAGGTGTTTATACCAAAGTATCTTCTTTTTATTTCAAAGGAAATGATGAACTACCAGGTGCCCAAGTTGATATGGTCATTGAACGCAACGATGGCATCATTCATTTATGTGAGGCAAAATTTACCAATACAGAATTCGTATTAACTAAAGAGGTCAACCAAGCTCTTAGACGAAAAAGACTCGTTTTTCAGGCAGTCACGAAGACTAAAAAAATGGTCGTAAGTACCTTATTCAGTACGTATCCAGCCATTCAAAACCAGTATTACAACGAAGAAATTCATTCGGAAGTAAGTTTAGAATCTTTGTTCAATTAGGTAATTACGCAAAACTCGTTGCTACTTACTATTTTAAAACTTAGCATGAACCTGTTTTTACTATTCATAAACAGGTTCGTGCTGTACCGCTCCGTAAGCCTTAATAAAGGCTTTATACAACCGTCCATGTTCCATTACGTTGTACAGCAACCTCCTGTTGAAAGCGATGCCAAAACCATTCTTTAAACAGATTTTCTTTCGTCTTTTGTTGCTGTTCCAACACCCTCACTCCTACAGAACTATTCAAAGCGTCCTCATTCACCGACCCGTCTGAATACAGAAAAAGGCTCGAAAATAGTTTTTCTGGATAAAGGCTTCTTAGTTGCTCTACAATGCTTAAAAACGCTTCACGACTGAGTTCCTGTGCGACTTGAAGTAGGTAAGATAAATACCAATCGTTAAATTCTCCTTTCCATAAGGCATCCAATTGCTTACTATTCCACGTTTTATTGCCCTCTGTTGCCTTATTATCCACTGATACGGTAATTACCTCGCTGATTACTTGAGGGTTCTTTAATGACCATGTAACAAAGCCAATTGGATTATATACACTTTTTCCTTCTTTGATAGACAACAAGGTTCGCTCAATTTGTATTTTTGTTTCGTCAAATCCATAAACCGATACCCATTGCTCCAATACGCTTAGGGTCATTCCCTGCCAATTTCTAACTTGTTGAAATATGCTGTCTAAGGGGGTTGGATTGATACTTTCCAATAATTCTTCCGCAACCTCGGGTAAAACCAGTAGTTTAGTCACTTCTTGTCTAGTTCTATTCGGTAAGATGGTAAAGATTAACGAGGTAACAGACCTACCTGTTTTAGCTTCCTCAAAAGTAAATTTAATGTCTGTGTAAGCTTCTAAATCTTCTTGAGCTTTTACGATAACCCGCTGTTTAAAATTACCGTACAATGGGTACTTATCCACCACGTCCAACATTTCTTTTAATTCTACAATTTTTATCTGACGTTTTCCGATGGTTTCGTATTGTTTCAGTAATTCGTAAATTCTAATGGAAAATGAACTTTGGAGTTTTAGAATATTACGTACGTCGTACATCAAATACTGACTTTGAAGTTGTAGCAAAAAAGGTTTCATATCTGGATGAAATGAAATATCTAAATACTTTGCTGCTTTTTCTTCAACAAAGCTTTTCACTCCTGTTGCGATATGGGTAAATAACTCCATTTTCCCATCGGGAGTATCCATCAACACCCGAATCTCTCTCCTACCTAATCGCTCTGCTCCTTGTTTTAAATATTTATATGAGTGACCATCTTCTTGTAATGCAAAGTCCTGAATAACTTCGTGCAAATAAATCCGATAGACTTTAAAGTCTTCGTCATCCCGATGAATCTTCATAAGCATTTTGGTAAACACACGCATTTCCCAAATATCAAACCGATATTTCCCTTCTACCAATCGATTAGCTTTTCTAACTAATCGAACTACATTAGATTCTTTATTGCTATTATCTTGTTTCGTTTCGCTTGATTTATTCTTCATAATTCCAAAAAATGATGTAGTCTGAACAGTTTTGGGATTTTTGTTATAGTTATAGTGAATTTAAGCTATTTTTTCGGTAAAACTGTTATAGTTCATAGGTAAAATTGTTATAGTTGTAGGTAAATCTGTTATAGTTGTAGGTAAAATTGTTATATTTAAGCTTGTAACTAACTGAAAATCAAATAGATACAAGCACCGAAAATACATTAAAATACAATATTAAATAAAAAGAAAACAAACAAGAGAGAAAATTCTTTTTTTGAATGTGTTATTTATTATTTTATTTAGTTTTAATTGTAAAAAAACAAGTAAAATAAACTATAACAAAAATCCAGAGATTCCTTTTTAAAAGCGTTCGTTTTTACCTTTTAAAACGAACTATAACAATTTTACCAAAACTTAGAGGTTCAAATTTTGGATTTTTGTTATAGTTTGAGTTTGAATTGGAGTATCTGAGATTTATCAAGCAATTTTAGCATGTCATTAGTTGATACAGTGATAAAATTAGCAATCCCAAAAGTGCAACGCTTGCACTTTTGGGATTTTTGTTATAGTTAAGTACTCAAAACTAAGTAGGACAAGCTCTCTTGTCGATACAGAAAATTTCTGGAATAAATAATACCACTTAATTTTAGCAAAATTTTATAACGGTAATACCCTGATTTCAGTTGCTCAACTATAACAAAAATCCACCGAATTTTCTTGGGCTAGTATCTGCCACCAAGTTGCTTCACTAAATCCAATTGATACCTTCTGTTATGAATAAACAAGCCTACCAGCTTGTCAAGAACAGGATCTAAAGATACTTGAAGCTAAGAAAAATAAAGCTCAACTTGATGGAGAATATATGGTGGCGACCAATTTCAAAAACGTAGTGATGCAACGGTATATGGCTTTAATCACCTAACTGAACTCAATTTTTAATGAGAGTAGGTATCCATTTTTTTTATTTCTGTAACAGCCCATCAATACCAAGAGAGTTTACCACCAACTACGATTGAAGATTGACAGGGCTGTTACTGAAAGTAGCCTATTAAACACCTAACTCGGTTAAAGCGGCTTGGGCTTTATTGTCGATTGAGTTTTTATACTCGTGCTTTTTATAGGTTAATGCTTTTTCAAAATAGCTTCTAGCCCTAGCTTTATCGTTTTTCGCTAGGTAACTATAGCCTAGTTGTAGGCATGAAGTGGGAGCAAAATACGTATTCAAATTTCCTGCTAATTCGATGGCATGGACATATAAGGAAATGGCTACATTCGGTTGATTTATCTTTTGATAAATACGTGCTTTTCGGTAATTAAATTCGACTTTTTCAAGCGGATTGGTAAAGTTTGCTTCCGTCAACTCATCAAGTGCATCTAAGGCTTCAGTATTATAGCCACCATCAAAAGCAAATCGAGCTTTGAGTAGGTTTTTAGAAGGGAAGGTTTTTGTCTTTTGAAATGACTCATAAAAAGACTGAGCGTTCTTGTCTGCTTCCGATAGCTTTTTTCCGATACTATTAATTCGATTTAGGTAAGCCAATGCTTGTTCTGAATTATTGGCAAGCCAGTAACTTAATGCTAATTTATAGGTTGCATCTTTCTGGAAACTATGTCCACGGAAAGCTCTTAAATACGCTTGATATGACTTAATAGCCTGAGCATATTGCCCCTTTTGTAGGGCTATTTCACCTTGGTAAAGGTCAAAAATAGGTAAGTTTAAGTAAGCACTTCCTGTTGGACGACTTTGTACAATTTTCAAGGCTTGTTCGCTCTTATTATCTTTTAATGAAATTGATGTGCCTAGAAAACTAACCGCTAAGTTATCGGGGTTTTTATGAACAAAATCGAGTACTTCTTGGCGTTCTCGGTCGTTTAAGGTTAAGATATTTGATTGAATAAATAACTGATAAAACTTGGCTTCCTTTCCAATCAACTTATCGTTGGTAGCCATGTCTAATTCCTTTAGCCCTTGTTGGATATTTCCTTTGAGTCCCAATAATCTAGTAATCCAACGATAATTTTCTGGTACTGAGCCTATCAATACATGTAATAGTCCTAAGCTCTTGTTATTCAGCGAGAAAGTTGGGAATTTTTTGTGATTTTCTTCCAATAATTTATAGGCCGAGATGGCATTAAATCCACCCTTCGACTCATGTCCTAATTTCATTTTTACTAAAGCCCAATGGAAATTAATTTCAGCCCGAATGAAGCGATTATAAGGAGAAGTATTATCCATTTTTTCGATTAAATCAAGGCGTTCATCTTCTTGATCAACCAGCCGATTATAGGCTGCTTCGTCTTCCGTGGCAAACAACACAATCATATCCGCAAAATCGTCTAACCAAATTTTAATTCCATTGGTAGGCGATTCCTGAGCCAAGAGTTGTCGAGCATGTTGTACTTTCAGCTGGGTTAATTCTTGATAAGCCAATTGAAGATTAGGGGTCAGTACAAAATCATTTCCATACGAATTGACTGCCATGCCTATTACGAGGCTTATCAATAAAAAAAACGTTCTTATCATGTTCTTAAAGAATACTTAAAAGCAAATTAAGCTGCCATTTCTTGGCGAATAGCCACAGGAATATTGTTACTTGCTCCATAAACAGAAGCTAACATTTCAGTAATTGAAAAGGGGTTATCAAAATGCTTGTCGGTAGCAGCATATACTATCTTTCTATTTCTTCCAATGGTATAAACAGCAGGAACCGTAACATTTTCAGAAATACCAGTAACACTTTCCCATACTGGAAAATCTTCGTCATATAAACCCAATTGCGTAGCGATTGTATGCGTAGGATCAGCGACTAATTGAAAAGGGATTTGGAAGTAGCTCGCAAACTCTTGAACTTCTTTCGTCTGTCCTTGAACAATCACTACTAGTTCTCCTCCAAGTGACACAATTTCTTGATAGGAAGCTCTTAATTTCTGAAGGTGTTCGAAAGCATATTGATTCCA
>JARXAV010000201.1 GCA_029865665.1 Flectobacillus sp.
CCATTTACGCCCGTAGCAAGGTCGATTAATTTACCAAAACACAAGAGCATAATTACCCACTTTGCCTCTGAATAATCGCTAGGTAAAATGGTCAAAATGGTGTCGATATTTACACAAACGCCAATAAATAACAAGCCCCCAAGTGCTAATTGTGTTAGGCAACTTTTGGAATAAATGATACCCACTTTTTTGTAATCTTGTAGATTGAGGGCATCAATAATAATCGAAGACGATGCTTTGTTCATCGCTATCAGCGACATTCCCATGACACTCGTAAACAAAAGTGAGGTATTATAAACACCTGTTTCTGCCAAACCGAGGTATTTATGAACTAAAATTTTATCTAACTGATTAATGATAATAGAAGACAATCCTGTGAAGGCACTCAAGGCACTATATTTCAAATATTCGCTTTTGTGTTCTGTCTTGAAAAAAGAAAAATCGGGTTTCAAGGAAAAGCCTTGCATTTGGGACGCTCTCACAAACATTAGGAGTGTTGGCAGGGAAATCGCCACAATCCAAATCCAGATAAACACAGGGAAATCAACGAGTTTAAATGCCACAAATATCAGCGAACACATCACCAAAAAACGTTGTAAAAATTGGCTAAAAAACGTTCCCCAAACGGTATCGAACAATCCACGAGCATAATTATCGAAGACATTGAAAAAGAGCATAAAAAAGGAAATTACAAACAAGACCCAGTAGTAATCCTTAAACAAATGAGATTTCCCTTCGTTAGAACTTATAAAAAAGTCTTTGAAGATTAGCAAAATCGTGGAGCAAAGTAAAAAGCCTAATACAGAAGTCATGATTCCTAAAAATAGGTAGCCATTATGCTTTTTTTCATAATTTCTAAAATAGGTAAAAAAACGTCCGCCTGCCGCATTAAAGCCTAAATTTGCCAGTTGAATAATGGTGTAGGTATAAGCCAACAACAAGCCCAAAAGTCCATTTTCTTCCTTAGAAAGAAAGTGCGGAATAAAAAATAATTGGGTGATAACACCCACTCCTACGCCCAAGTACGAATAAATGGAACTCAGGATTGTCTGTTTTTTTATGATGCTCATTGTATCGTTTAAGACCTAAGGGTCTTTATTATCGTCAAACTTGGTAATTATTTAAAAGCCCAAAGTTCCTTTATTTTTTCGTATTTTTGTTTTTTTATAGATATTATCCAATAAACATGAAAATAATGCAAAAAATGATATAATTTTTACAAGTAAAAGTTGTTCATTTTTTATTTTTTATTGTTAGATGTCAAAACATTAATTTCCTTTGCATTATAATTTTAAGCAAAACTAAACGCAATGTTCATAAACGCTATTGCAAGCTACCTACCCGAAGAAGTTATCACTAATGCATATTTTCAGGACATAAACGGACTGAACGATGAATGGATTGTTGAAAGAACAGGAATCCGTGAACGCCGCAAGGCATCATCAGAAGAAAATACGCACACGATGGCGGTTTCTGCGGTAGATACTATCCTAAACAACTTACCCTATCCGAAAGAAGAAATCGATTTGATTGTTGCGGCAAGTTATACGCCACACGACAATGTTTTCACGATTGGTCATGCGGTACAGCACCACTTAAATATCTCTGAAATTCCCGTTGTTACCATTTCGTCTGCTTGTTCGTCTTTATTAAATGCCATTGAAATTGTGGAAGGTTACTTTGCAACCAACAAAGCTACGAAAGCTCTTGTAATTGCGTCCGAACACAATACTTCATACAGCAATGAAGCTGATACAAAATCTGGACATCTTTGGGGCGACGGAGCAGCAGTAATTTCCATTTCTAAAGAACGCACTTCTGAGAAAGACTGGCAAATCAAGCAATTGATTACTGGTGGAGCAGCCAATGTTGGCAAAGCGTCTGAAAGTGTGTTATTGAAACCACTTGGCAATGGACTTTATATGCCTTATGGTAAAGACGTATTCATCAATGCTTGTACTTACATGCCAAAGGTTAGCTTGAAAATTATGGCCGATAATAACCTTACAGTAGAGGACATCTCGTATGTAATTCCACATCAAGCTAATTTACGTATCACCAAAAACGTAGCAGGGACGTTAGGCGTTCCAGAAGAAAAGATGATTTCGAACATCCAATACTTGGGCAATACAGGCTGTGCAGGTTGTGCGATTGCGATGGATGAAAAGAAAAATATATTCCAAAAAGGAGAAAAAATTATTGTCACCGTTTTCGGTGGAGGATACTCTTATGGAGCGATGTTGGTGGAGATTTAATCAGTAAAAAGTATAAATAAAAAGCCACGGGTACATAAATGACCCGTGGCTTTTTTATGGAATTTAGTAAACGGAAAACAATACTTCGAAATATTTTTTATCTTTGTTTATTAAACGATTTCCTCAATCGGATACGGGCAAGGAACTAGAATAACTCCATGTCAAAGGGCCAGAAACTCTCAATTTAATTTTTCAATTATTAATAAAAAAACTATGTCAACAGGTTTAGACGCTCTTACCCAAGCGAATATCAACACATGGCTTACAGGTAACTATGATGATGATACAAAAAGTAAAATCCAACAGTTAATCGACGCAGGCAAAGAAACGGATTTAACGGATTCGTTCTACAAAAACCTAGAGTTCGGTACAGGTGGAATGCGTGGCGAAATGGGCGTTGGTTGCAACCGTATGAACAAATATACGGTAGGAGCTGCTACTCAGGGCTTTGCAAACTATTTGAAACAAAGTTTTCCAGATCAAGCAATCAGTGTTGCCATTGCTCACGATTCTCGTAACAATTCTCCTTACTTTGCTCGTGTAGTAGCGGATATTTTCTCGGCAAACGGCATTGAGGTGTATTTATTCTCGGCACTTCGTCCAACTCCAGAACTTTCATTTGCAGTTCGTCACTTGGGTTGTACTGCGGGTATTGTCATTACAGCATCGCATAACCCTCGTGAATACAACGGTTACAAAGCGTATTGGAACGACGGCTCTCAAGTAGTTGCTCCACACGATAAAAACATCGTAGCAGAAGTAAACAAAATTCAATCGGTTGACGAAATCAATTTTGCTGGAAATGAATCGCTTATTTCATTCTTAGGCGAAGACATTGACACAGAATACTTAAAAACGATTCAAGCAAACAGCATCAATCCTGATGTAATTGCTCGTCAGAAAGACCTTAAAATCGTTTATTCTTCTATCCACGGAACAGGAATTACCCTTGTACCAAAGGCACTAGCTTTATTGGGTTTTGAAAACGTAAACGTTGTTGAAGCTCAGGCAGAACCAAACGGAGATTTCCCAACGGTTATCTATCCAAACCCAGAAGAAGCGGAAGCAATGAGTTTGGCAGTAAACTTAGCCAAAGAAATTGATGCCGACTTAGTAATTGCAACAGATCCAGATGCTGACCGTGTAGGGGCAGCCGTAAAAAATCCGAAAGGAGAATGGGTATTGTTGAACGGTAACCAAATGGCAAGTTTGATTATCTATTATTTACTAGACGCTTGGAAAAAAGCAGGTAAATTGACAGGTAGCGAGTTTGTAGCTAAAACCATTGTAACGACTAACATCATCGACAAAATGTGTGAAACACAAGGTGTTAAATGTTACAATACCTTAACAGGTTTCAAATATATCGCTGCAGTTATCCGTGAATTAGAAGGTAAAGAGACATTTATCGGTGGTGGTGAAGAATCTTACGGTTACTTAATCGGAGATGCGGTGCGTGATAAAGATGCAGTTGCTTCTTGTGCAATGATTGCTGAGTTAACGGCTTATGCAAAAGACAATGGTAAATCGTTGTTCGATTTCTTGACGGCAATGTACATGGAAAACAATTTCTATTACGAAGGCTTGATTTCATTAACGAAAAAAGGAAAAGCTGGAGCGGAAGAAATCCAACAAATGATGGCTGACTTACGTAGCAACGTTCCTGCGACGGTAGCGGGGTCAGAACCAGTAACGGTAATTGATTATACCAACTTAACGTCGAAAGACCTTAAAACAGGCGAAATCACGAGTATTCCTGAAGGTTTAGGTATGGAACCATCTAACGTAATCCAATTGATTTTAGCAGATGGCTCAAAAGTATCGGCTCGTCCGTCTGGTACAGAACCTAAAATTAAATTCTACGTTTCGGTAAATGCACCGTTAACTAAAGCAGAAGACTTCGATGCAACGCTAGAAAGTCTGAAAGCAAAAGTAACAGCAATTCAAGAAGATTTAGGCTTAAAATAAGGTTAAAGATTTTATCCATACAAAGCGGTACTGACATCTGGTTAGTACCGCTTTTTTATTGCCATTTAATAAGTTTTGCGTACTATTTGCGGATAACTAGGCGTTAATAACACAACGTATAAGGTATATTTGTACTACTAATCAATTTTAAAAATCGCCGAACATGAAAAAACTATTCACCCTCTTTAGCTTATCTATTGCTTTATTAGCAGTTTCATCAAGCAAGCTTTCTGCCCAAACATTCAAAAAAGGAGACAAGCAATTTAACGTAGGTCTTGGTCTCTTAGCCTTTGGTGGCTACGCCAGTGCCGAATTTGGTATTGAAGAAAACATTGGTATTGGCCCCATCATTGGCTATACTTATTATAATTCCGGATTATTAGCAGGCTACTCTGGAGATTATGGTTATGGTCAATTTAGAGCAGGAGCCAGAGGAGCATATCACCTTGGCGATGTTCTTAACTTAAATGATGACAAACTAGACCCTTACGTAGCTGTAAGTGCTGGACTGGTATTTGACCGAGATGGTTATATTTACAATACAAGTACCGGAGGTGTTGATTACAAAACGAGAACGCTTCCCTTTATCAACCCACGAGTGGGAGCAAGTATGGCAGTCTCAGAAACAATGAGAGGTTATGCTGAGCTGGGATGGGGTGGTTCTTGGTTACAGGCAGGTATTAGTTTCAAATTCTAATTGAATCACATTCTTTCATAAAACAGCCTCACCAATCATACGGCGAGGCTGTTTTTATTTATCCCCTCTTTAAAATTTCAATTAACGTAGGATTAATCCCTATTTCACTTTCTTTTTTATCAGGTAAAAAGTATTTTTGACGATAAATCTTTCAAAACTATGTCCAAAAAATCAACTCTTCTTGTCTTTTTAGGTGTATTGCTTGTTCTTTCATCTGCATTTATTATTTCAACCAATGTAAAAAAGATTAGTGCTACGATGGTTTCCCGTTCTACAAGAGCAGGTAAAACCGTCACACTAAAAGCTGATATTAGCTATCAATTAGCTGGAGGAAAAATGGTGAGTCATTTCACTCAACCGACCAATCAATACATTATCAATACCTCCAAAGGAGAAATCAGTATTTATGACCCTATCAAAAATACGGTCATCCAGCAAGTCAATTACCTTTTTAGTACCGAAACAACTCAGTTCTTTTACTTTTTAAATAATCAAAAAGCAGATTTAGGATTAAGAGGAATGGGCTTTATCAACAAGAATACTCGTTTTGAGAAAAACTTGATGATTAGTACATGGTTAGCTCCTACCCGCTTATCTAAAGAGGTGAAACAGGTAGAACTTGTTCACAATGGAGCTAATCCAATTTATAGTAAGTACATTGGCGGAAATGGTCAAGTAATCAAAAAGATGTATTATTATAACTACCAAAATGTAGGAGGTATCGATTTCCCATTAGCCATTACACAGATTGATTATTTTTCTGCCAAAGATTCCGTGATTGCCAAAACAACC
>JARXAV010000304.1 GCA_029865665.1 Flectobacillus sp.
GGTAGAAAACCCTGTGATTGTAAATCCTCCGAAAGAGCCTATTGAATTTATTTTTGAAGAAAGTCCGCTTGCTTCGGTCTTGGAACGACTCAGAGAAGCCTATCAAATAGAGTTTATTATTGAGAATCATCAGCTAACGACTTGTTCATTTACGGCAGATTTGAACGGTCTTTCGCTTCATACGCAACTCGACCTAATTTGTAAATCCATCAACGCCAATTACGAACAACGAGGCACGGTGATTTTTATTAATGGAGTAGGCTGTAAATGATGATAAATTTTGGATTTCACCACATAGTAACATAGCAAACATAGTTTTTTACAAAAAAACATTTCACGTTAACAATTTATTTTTCAACCATTTAATATTTTTTTTCCTAGTAAGTACTCGTTGATAGATAGTTTATGAGCATAGCGGTTTATCGAAATCGTTGAACATCAAACGTTAAACTAACGACTACTTACCAATACAATACCTAGTTAATTTCAGTAAAAAGCCCCCACCGAACGGCAATTCGGTGGTATCTCGGCAAAGATGTGGGGCTTCGTTTTTATCACGTTCAATAACAAAAACAATCAAAATTATGAAAAAAAACGTACCAATTAAAAGGATTCTCTCCAAAGCAATGCGAATCACTCTTACTCAAGTATTATTATCGGTACTTTTTTGTGGCGTAACCCTTGCCAATCATGCCTTTTCTCAGGAAATACTCAACAAAAGTATCTCTATCAGAACGGAAGAAGTTACCATCAAAAAAGTCCTAAATCAGCTCGAACGTCAGGCAGATGTCAAGTTTGTATATAGCCCAAATGTGATTGAAGCCAGTCAGAAAGTAACGATTAGTGCTTCGGCTGATAAACTTTCACGAGTGTTAGAATCGCTCTTGAGTCCTTTTCATATTTCGTATGAAGTAGTGGGCAACCATATTTTACTTCGTAAAAGTACAGTCGAAAACAAAGACAACTTCTTGATTTCAAGACCAGTACTCCCAAACGATATCATACTAGAGCAGGAAATATCAGGAAAAGTAACCGACGAAAAGGGCGAAGCTCTTATTGGCGTAAGCGTTTTGGTAAAAGGTACCAACCGAGGTACAAGCACCGACGCAGCAGGAAAGTATAAAATCAATGTACCTAAGGGAGCAAGCAGTTTGGTATTCTCCTACATTGGTTATACTAAACAAGAAGTTGAAATTGGCTCACGTACGAGTATAAACGTGGTGATGGCAGCGGACAATAAGAACCTAGACGAAGTAGTAGTCGTAGGTTATGGAACCGTTCAGAAAAAGGATTTAACAGGGTCGGTTTCGATGTTGAAAACTGCCGATATTGTAGCAACACCTACTAGCAATGCCTTGGAATCACTTCAAGGAAAAATTGCAGGCTTAGATATGACTCGTTCAGACGGACAAGCAGGTTCTAACCTGAGCTTTACGTTGAGAGGTAACCGTTCATTAAGTGCGTCCAATGCTCCGCTTATTTTAGTGGATGGAGTGCAATATAGCTCTGGTAGTTTTGATTTAAACCCTTCTGATATTAAGTCGATGGTGGTCTTGAAAGATGCCTCTTCTACGGCTATCTATGGTACTCGTGGAGCAAATGGGGTTATCTTGATTACAACCAATTCGGGAGTAGCAGGCAAAACTCGTATCGCCCTAAGTTCATACTATGGTACACAAGACAATGCTGGTTTAGGGGCTATCCAAAATGGAGCTGAATATGCTGCTTTCAAAAGAGAGGCATTTCGTACAAGAGGAGTAACCGCTGAGGCTTCTATTTTTAACCCCGAAGAACTAGACGCTATTAAAAACGGAAAGTTTGTCGATTGGCGTGGTACACTCCTACAACAAGGTATTATCCAAAACCATGAAATTTCAATCAATGGCGGAAGCGAGAAGACGACCTACAGTTTGTCTTTTGGAGCTTATGGCGAAAAAGGACTTTTCAAATTAGATCAGTTGAGCCGCTACAATGGAAGTGTTGGGGTAAATCATCAGTTGTTTGCCAACGTAAAATTGGGTGCGAAAGTGTTTTATACCTACCGCAATAATGACATTCGCCAAGACCCTTTAAATCAGGCAAATAAAATCAACCCATTCGGAACACCTTACGATGCCAATGGTAATATCATTTTATATCCTGTGGCAGGACAAAGCTTCAATATTTCGCCACTTGCTGACGAAGTACCTGGGGCTTATAGCAACAATTTATTGGAAAAACGTATTTTCAGTACATCATTTTTAGACTGGGATATTATTAAGAACTTGACCTTCAAAACGGCTTTTGGCTTAGATATTCAAAATTCTCGTAGAGGTTATTACTATGGGCCTTATACCATTACGAGAGCTGGAAATATTTCTCAATCGGGTATCGAAACGAGCAATATTACGAACTACACATGGGAAAACACCCTTACTTATGCCAAAGCCATCAATAAGCATGATTTCAATTTCTTGATAGGAAATAGCTTTTTAGGGCGTTCTACGGAGAGTTTCAGCGGTACAGGATACAATCAAGTTTCGGAAACAACTACCTTTTTTGACTTAGGAGCTAATGCCGCTCAAATTGCGATTAAAAGTGGTTTAGTTGAAAGCACCCTAGAATCCTTTTTCGGAAGAGTAAATTATCAATACAATAACAAGTATTTGCTAACGGCTAGTTTGCGTGCCGATGGTTCTTCGGTCTTGGCAGCAGGTCATAAATGGGGCTATTTCCCTTCGGTTGCCCTTGGTTGGCGACTAAGCGAAGAAGATTTCTTGAAAAACAACAGTGTTATCAGCGATTTAAAATTGCGTGCTAGTTATGGTATTTCAGGAAACAGTGCCATTGCTCCTTATCAAACGTTAGGTGGTTTAGGGAAAGTAACGTACTCTTTTGGCGAAGTAGCAGCCTTTGGATATTACCCGAAAAACATTCCGAATCCTGACCTTTCTTGGGAGAAAACAGCCACTACTAACATCGGTTTAGACTTTGGTATCTTGAGTAATCGCATCAGTGGAGCAATCAACTTTTACAAAAGTAATACCAGCGATTTGTTGATGCAGCGTGCCATTCCGAATACGACGGGCTATACGAGTGTATATGAGAACGTTGGTAAAACAGCCAACACAGGACTTGAAATCGAAGTAAGTACCATTAACATTGACCAAAAAACGAAAAATGGGCTGAAATGGTCATCTGATATTACCTTCTCTAGTAACAAAGAAGAAATTGTTGCTTTGACCAATGGAGCAGAACGTGACCTCGGAAACGGCTGGATTGTAGGACAACCGACGCAGGTGTATTATGACTACAAGAAAATTGGAATTTGGCAATTAGGACAAGAAACCGAAGCGGCAAAATACGGACAAGTGCCTGGCGATATTCGAGTATTGGATGTGAATAACGATGGCAAAATTACAGCAGATGCTGACAGATTAGTAGTTGGAACTTCTCGTCCAGATTTTACAATCGGTTTTAACAATAATATCAGCTACAAAAACTTCGATTTGTCCATCTTCACAATGATGCGTCAAGGACAAATCATTAGAAACGAAGCGAGTGGTAACTACAAAATTGATGGACGTGAAAATGGTCCTAAAGTGGATTATTGGACTCCTGAGAACCCAACCAACTCCCACCCTCGTCCAGATTTTAACAAAAACCTGAATAGTAGCTACATGAGTACGCTTTATTATGAAGACGGTTCATTCTTAAAAATCAAAAATATTACCTTAGGCTACGAACTCCCAAGTGAATTAAGTAACAAATGGGGTATTTCAAGAATCAGAGTATATACCACGATGCGAAATTATTTTACGTTCAGCAAATTAGCTCCGTATGACCCAGAACGTGGAGGAAGCCTTTCTTTCCCGATGACGAAGCAATTAATTTTTGGAGTAAATGTTAATTTTTAATTTCTCAATCCATCGTAACGAAGAAACAATTTATGAAAAAGATAATAGCATTAATACTAATTGGAGCAAGCACGTTGGGGCTTTCCTCTTGTCAAGATTATTTAGAAGAAACCAATAAAAGTGGTCTAACCGCCGATACGTTCTATGGAACAACTACGGGTATTGAATCTTTAGTAAATAGTACCTACACCCCTTTACGCTTTTGGTATGGCAAAGAAGGAGGAGCAACCATGACCGAACTGGCGACAGATTTGTTCTTAAAAGGTGGCGATTCCAAACACCCCGAAATTGCCGATATGAGCAACAACTTCAATAGCCAAAGCCCGATTATTCAGGTATATTGGAGTAGGTTATACGCTGCCATCAACTATTGTAATACGGCCATCGAAAAAATCCCAACTTCTACCCTACCCGAAGCTACCAAAAAGTTACGTTTGGGCGAAGTATATTACCTTCGTGCCATGTACAACTGGCTCATTGTGGAGACATGGGGTGGTGTTCATTTATCAACGAAACCCTCGGTTGGTGTACAAACCACCTCTACCAGAAGTTCAGTAGATGAGTTTTACAACGTTATTTTTGCGGATTTAGACTTGGCTATTGCCAACTTAGAAGGTAGAAAAACCCACGAAGGTGGACGTGTTACCAAACCCGCAGCAGAAGCATTCAAAGCTAGAATGTTATTGACAAGAGGTAAAAATGCGGAAGCTGCCACCCTAGCAAAAAAAGTTATTGCAGATTATAACTTTAAATTATTTCCGAATTTCAAAGACCTTTGGAACATCAATAACAGCGAAGGTTCTAGCAATTCAGAAGTAATTTTCTATGTTAATTATTCGACAGATAACCTGTTAAATACGGCAGACTCTGAGTTTGATGGAAACTCTATTGCCAACGCATTCAGACCCGAAGGTGGTAACCAATTGCACTTGATGTTTACACCTCGTTATGATTTTCATGCAGGTATGATATTGGATATTCCGAACAGTATCGGTTTCCAACGTTATGCTGCTACAAGAAGGTACTTAGAGCTATTCAACAGCGATATTGACCAACGCTATGAAGGAACGTTCAAAGAGGTTTGGAAAGCAAACGGAGGCAAAGTGGGCGTTTATACCAACATGATACAAGGCGATACGGCGGTATATTGGAGTCATAAAGTGTTGTCTCCTACCTTTAAAGCAAGTAAGGCCTTGAAATACGAAGTTAAAGACATCAACGATTTATATAATCCAGACCAATCGTTAGTAGATTTTAGAAACTTCATCGAAATGAACAAGCATAACAGTACAACAGACCGTTCGGCCATCTTTGAATTTAGAAGTAAAAGAGATGCTTTTGTGATGAGAATTGCAGAGATGTACCTCATTGCAGCCGAAGCCGAAATGAAAGCAGGTAATTTGACAGAAGCAGCAAAATACGTAAACATCCTCCGCACCGCTCGTGCCAAAACAGGCAAAGTGGCAGAAATGCAAGTATTGCCCAACCAATTAACCTTAGATTTTATGCTAGAAGAGCGTGGTCGTGAATTAGGGGGTGAACAATTACGTTGGTTCGATTTGAAGAGAACGGGTAAGCTTATTGAATATGTGAAAGCCTATAACCCAAATGCCAAAGCAAACATCAAAGATTTCCAGTTAGTACGTCCAATTCCCCAATCGCACCTTGATGTGATTACCAACAAAAGCGAGTTTCAACAAAACCCAGGTTGGTAAAACACTTTTATGACACAAACCTAAGGGTTTGATGGGATTAACCTAAGAGCCTGCCTGAGTATTAAATTCAGTCAGGCTCTTTTTACGTCAAGGCTTATCACGGTACGGTAAAGCCCTTTCATT
>JARXAV010000343.1 GCA_029865665.1 Flectobacillus sp.
ACAAGCAGTGAAACCCAAAATTACTAAAAAGGAAAAAAAATGAAGCGTGTATTGTTTCATGAAAAAATAAAGGTTGAATTATAAGAATACGATTAAAAACTAGGTTTGCCTTGGTACAAGACTTTATACAAACTTAAAGAATATTGTCGGCATCATCAACGACAAAAAACTAAGTTTGTGTCAACAAAGTATCAAGTGTAAACGAATGCTACAAATATAAGGACATGAATTATCGCAGAAAGGTTGCATCGCCACTGTATCTTAATTTATGATAAGATTAGCTCTCCATCATTATTATACAACATTTTAGGGGAAGAGTGAAAATATAGCCGAAAGTTTGCGTAAATAGTTCTTCTTGCCTACCTTTGGTAAATTCAAAATCCTTTCTTCTGTCAAATTTTAATAATGAATGAACGTTTGTGCCTAATAAGCTTCATTCCTGATTACTAAGTAGTTATAGTGTATTGTATCCCTGCGTATGAAAATAATTTGGCGTTCTTGTATTTAACTGCAATTTTTGCGGTTGTATTTTTGTTATCATTCTGAGAATGATTCTTTAAAAAAAACATACATTACGCATAAAATCGGCTTACAAAAGCACAATAAAACAATGGCAGAACATACCAAGTGCCTAATCATAGGCTCAGGACCAGCAGGTTATACAGCAGCAATTTACGCTTCAAGAGCAGGATTAAGTCCTATTATGTATCAGGGAGGACAACCAGGTGGACAGTTGACAATCACAAACGATGTTGAAAATTTCCCAGGTTATCCAGATGGAATTCAAGGCCCAGCAATGATGCAAGATCTTGAAAAACAAGCTAGTAGATTTGGTGCTGATATCCGTACAGGAATGGCAACTAAGGTAGATTTTTCAGTTAGCCCTAAAAAGGTAATCATCGACGATTCATACGAAATTACAGCAGATTCCGTTATTATAGCAACAGGTGCTTCTGCAAAGTGGTTAGGATTAGAATCAGAACAAAAATATAACGGTTTAGGCGTTTCGGCTTGTGCTGTTTGTGATGGATTCTTTTTCCGTAATCAAGAAGTAGCAATTGTAGGAGGTGGAGATACAGCAGCAGAAGAAGCAATGTACTTATCAAACCTATGTGCAAAAGTACACATGATTGTCCGCAGAGACGAACTACGTGCTTCTTTAATCATGCAAAAGCGTGTTTTATCGAATCCTAAAATCGAAATGCACTGGAATTCAGCAACGGAAGAAATCGTTGGGGATAACACAGGAGTAACGGGTGCAATCATTAAAAACATAAAAACGGGAGAACTTGCTACGATTCCTGTAACAGGTTTCTTTGTTGCAATTGGACATAAGCCAAACACCGGAATCTTTAAAGATTTCATAGCATTGGATGAGGCAGGCTATATCCAAACAGAAAAAGGCTCAACAAGAACGACTATCTCTGGAGTTTTTGCTTGTGGCGACGCTCAAGATAACATTTATCGTCAGGCAGTAACAGCAGCAGGCACTGGCTGTATGGCTGCTTTAGATGCTGAACGTTGGTTGGCTGAAAATGAATTACACTAGCCCATATTAGGAGTTAGAGCAACAAAACGTAAATGAAGGTAAGCGTACTGTAACTATATTATCAATTCGTTTTGGGTTCTAATGCTATCGTTCACTATTAATTAATTATGAAACAAACCAGTCATCTTTTTTTAGTCGTATTAAGTTTTTGTTCTTTCACTGTTTTAGCTCAACAGGAAAAAGGAGGAGGATTTAAGAAAAACCCCAAAATTCCTGTGAAGGAAAATACGGGTTTGTACAAAGAGAAAAGCAAAAAGCAGGATGAACTCGACGAACTGCCTACTCTTCAGTTTAGGACAGATTTTGAGTCGGTTGATAAAAGTCCTGAAACAGCTATTTCTTCTGCTGACAAACGGTACGAGCCATCAAGAGCTATTAACCAAACGATTAGCAACTTTGACACTACCTCCGTTGATGAGCGTGAACCCCTAGTCATTGAAATTGAAGAGGAAATGAAACCAGAAGGCAGTGATGACTTCGTAACGGTTGCCACCTACTTCTCTATTTGGGATTCTCGTAATATCGACCCTTACAATATTAACCCAAATGATTTTTCAGATGTGGTTGATATTGAGCTTTATAACAAAGAACAAAACCGTTTTTGGGCTTCTCCACTGAATGCTCCAAAGATGACTTCTGTATTTGGCCCTCGTTGGGGACGCTTACATGCAGGGGTTGACTTAGATTTGGAAACTGGTGATCCTGTTTATTCTGCTTTTGATGGAATTGTGCGGGTGGCAGGTTATGACGGAAGAGGATATGGTAAATTCATAGTGGTTAGACATTACAATGGACTAGAAACCTTATATGGTCACTTATCTTCACAAGGACTTGAATCAGGTGCGTATGTAAAAGCTGGTGACGAAATTGGTCGTGGTGGTAATACAGGACGTAGTACAGGTTCTCACTTACACTTCGAAACTCGATACGAAGGAAACCCTTTTAACCCTACGTACGTATTCAGTTTTGCAGGAGAAGCGACTCAGCCTATTTCTGACCATGTACTTGTTTCAGCAAGAGTATTTGATACTTATGGTTTAGCATTAGGAAATGAATACGGTGAAGCTGGCGAAAAAGTAGTAACTCGTAAAACAGCATGGACTACCGCTCATTATGGAGACACGCTCAATTCAATTGCTAGTCGTGCAGGAATTTCAGTTGAAAAATTGGCTAAACTCAATGGAATGAGAGCCTCTGCTAATCTTAGAGCTGGTCGTCGTTTACGTATTCAATAGTCTTTAGTAAATTCATTCGTTAACATAAAAAAAAGGTTGCAATTCGCATTGCAACCTTTTTTTATTTCTTCATACTTCAAAAATTGCATTTATACTAAATAAAACAGAAGCTTTAAGTTATTTTATTAACCTTTATTGAAAGCTCTCCAAACCGAACAAAAATGAATCAAAAAAATACGAAATAATTAGAAAGTAATTTAGCATATTTGTCCAACATTTTTTTTCGATATGGGGTTTTGTGTGAAAAGTCAAAAGTTTATGAGTAACCATCGCTTGGTTTAAAGCTAGAAGTAGCTTCATCTTAAAATAACATTTTCACAAATGTAGCTTAACAGAATATTATTTGACATATAATGCTTTGAACGTTAAACGCCACACTTTTCACTCACCTCCTATTTTATTTTAACGCTTTAAGTATCATGAAATTAGACATACTCGTTATGGCCGCCCATCCCGATGATGCGGAGTTAAGTTGTGCTGGAACTATTTGTGCGGCAATTGCACAAGGGAAAAAGGTGGGAATAGTCGATTTTACTCGTGGAGAATTAGGAACTCGTGGTACTCCTGAAATTAGACTGGCAGAATCGGCAGTAGCTTCTTCCATTATGGGGATTCATGCTCGTGAAAATTTAGAATTTCGTGATGGTTTTTTTGTAAATGATGAAGACCATTTATTAAAACTAATTGCTGTAATCCGCCGCTATCAACCTGATATTGTTCTGGCAAATGCAATAGAAGACCGCCACCCCGACCATGGTAAAGGATCTGATTTAGCTAGAGATGCGTGCTTTAAATCGGGCTTACGCATGATTGCAACCACTGAAAAAGACGGCACTCCTCAAACTGCTTGGAGACCCAAAAATGTCTATCACTATGTTCAAGATCGCTTTTTAAAACCTGATTTTGTGGTCGATATTACACCTTATTGGAGCAAGAAAATCGCAGCAATTAGAGCTTTCAAGAGTCAATTCCATGACCCCAATTCTACCGAACCCGAATCGTATTTAACTTCTCCTCAATACATTCACTTCACAGAAGCCCGCAACAGAGAAATGGGTCACATGATTGGTGTAGAATTTGGCGAAGGATATACTACCGACAAAATGATTGGCGTAACAGATTTAACTGTATTATTGTAATTTATTGCTAAAAGCAAATTGCCCCATTTGCCAGACAACAGACAAATGGGGTAACTTACTCTTATCAGAGAAAAACAAATAAGGCTAAGGCGATAAACGCTCGATTTTCCATGTTCCATTTTCTTGTAAGGTAAAAGCGATTCGATCGTGTAAACGAGAAGGACGACCCTGCCAAAATTCGATATACGTCGGCACTAAGCGATAGCCACCCCAATGTTGTGGTCTTGGAATCGTTTGTCCTTCAAATTTTTCAAGTAAGGCTTTTTCTCTTTCTTCCAATACGCTGCGGCTTTCAATGACCATGCTTTGGTTTGACGACCACGCTCCTATCTGACTTCCTCTCGGACGACGTTGGAAATATTCATCGGATTCTACCTCTGAAACTTTTTCAATCAAACCCTCAATACGAACCTGACGTTCGAGTTCATTCCAAAAAAAGCTAATACATCCATTTGGATTTTCAGCTAGTTCCGACCCTTTTCTACTTAAATAATTCGTAAAAAACGTAAAGCCTGTATCTATTTTTTTGAGTAATACAATTCTGGAAGCAGGTTTACCTTCGGCAGATACCGTAGAAAGTGTAAACGCATTCGGCTCTCTCAACTCACTTTTAATGGCTTCATCAAACCAACGATGAAACTGAATCAAAGGATTTTCGGCAACGTCCGAAATATCCAAGTTTCCTTTGGTATAATTTTCCCGCAATGCGGCAATATCCGTAGTATTCATGACTGTATCGTTCTTTGTTAACTTATGGAGTGGCAAGCACGCTATTTTTCTGAAAGAAAACAATGACTTTGATTGGTTCGCTCATTGAGTTTCTTGAAATTATAAACACAATATTAAGGCTAGGGTTTCATAAAATGAAAAAACAAATCTTTTCAAGGGTAAAGCAATCGCTTATGATTTAATTTAAAAATCTAATTTCCAATAAGTTACAAATTTAACTTGGATGAATTATTTTTGCTTTAGTACTTACCAATAGATTTTGGTAATTTTGATAAAAGATTTTAATGCTATTGCCCACACCCATAGGCTACGCCTAGTTGATGGAGCTTTTTTATATCCAATGAAGAAACTATTCTTACTCGACGCAATGGCGTTGATTTACCGAGCCCATTTTGCCTTTTCAAAAACTCCTCGTATTTCCTCGAAAGGTCTAAATACGAGTGCTGTCTTTGGCTTTGCCAATACCCTTTTGGAAGTACTTGCAAAAGAAAACCCAAGCCATATTGGCGTGGCTTTCGATACCCCAAAGCCTACATTTCGCCATATCCAATATGAGGCTTATAAAGCTCAACGTCCTTCGCAACCCGAAGACATTACGGTCGCTATCCCTTATGTAAAACAATTACTAAAGGCGATGAATATCCCTGTGTTGATTTTGGATGGCTACGAAGCCGATGATGTAATCGGAACAATTGCCAAGCGAGCTGTGCGTGACCATGAAGACTTTGAAGTCTATATGATGACTCCTGATAAAGACTATGGACAATTGGTGGAAGAACGTATCAAGATGTACAAACCTGCTCACATGGGCAAAGGGGTAGAAGTCATGGGAGTTCAAGAAATTTGTGACCGCTGGGGCATTGATGATGTAATGAAAGTAATTGATATTCTGGGTCTTATGGGAGATGCTTCTGACAATATCCCTGGAATTCCGGGTATTGGAGAAAAAACTGCTCAGAAATTAATTGAACAATATGGTACGGTTGAAAACCTCATTGCTAATGCCGACCAACTAAAGGGAAAGCAAAAGGAAAACGTGCTACAATATGCAGAACAAGGCTTACTTTCTAAGGAATTAGCCACCATTCACTTGGCGGTTCCTGTGCCTTTTGATGAAGAAGATTTACGCATGGGCGAACCGAATCGAGAAGAATTGTCTGCCTTATTGGATGAACTCGAATTCAGAACGTTACGTCGTCGTTTATTGGGTGAAGAAGCCCCCCAACCCCCAGCGGGGGAGTCTCGTACTCCGCAAAAAAGTACCCCGAATTCAGACAAACAGCTTGATATGTTTGCAAGTTTAGTTCCTGAGAAAAAACTTGCTCCTAGCCTTTTCGATGAATTAGAACCTTCGTCTGGTTTAACTGCCTACAAAACCATTCATGATACCGTTCATGAATATCATTTGGTTGATAGTCCAGCATTACGTCAATCATTAATTCATTTCTTGCTCTTGCAAGAAAGCATTTGTTTCGATACCGAAACGACTTCGGTAGATGCCGTAGAAGCAGATTTAGTAGGGCTTTCGTTTGCTTACCGTAAAGGAGAAGCCTTTTACATTCCGATTCCAGCAGACAGAACTGAAGCTCAAGCGATTGTAGATGAATTTAAGCC
>JARXAV010000029.1 GCA_029865665.1 Flectobacillus sp.
GCAGACAATATTAATCCCGATATAACAGGAGGTTCTGGCACGAACACTGGAGGAAATACGACAAATACAGGTATCGTTGGTAAATGGAAATTAACGGGAATCACCACCAATGTTGATACCAAAACTTATACAGCTACCACAAGCCAAATTATTGCAGGACTCGTTCAAGATTCAATTAACACAAAAACTACTGTCTCTGATGGTTTATTGATTGACCCGGCAGGGATAATCGTTGTGTTGACCAAAAGCTTAAATTTTGAATTCAAATCAGATAGTACCTTTAGTACCCCAACAGGTTCTGGAAAATGGTCATTATCAGCCGACAAAAGCGTTCTGACTATCACTGCAAATAATAGAAAATCGACATTTGCTTTGATGCAAAACACGAGTGGAGCATTACAATTAGGCTTACAAAAATTCACAAGAAAAAGTGAGAACGACTCCTATAGTCCGTCCACCTCTCTCTATTCTTTCGACGCATTGTATGGAAAATATGGCGTATATGGAGCCTCAGTTGCTCCCGAAATAGCGATAAAATCCATGCTTTCTTATCAAGGCTTTTTAAATTATACTAAGCAATAAAAATACTTATCAGGTACATTTATTCACCCATTTCGAGAAAGTTTAAGCAGCTTCACAAGCCTACATCCAAAATCCTTAATCCTTAATCCGTATCTTTGTCTTTTCAACCAGCATTATGAGCATTACAGCAACGATACAACAATTTACCCAAACGATTTCAGAAAGTTTAGAACAGGAAACGTTTATTAAAATTTCACTTGGCAATTATCAAGGAGCAGACTCAGCTCTTAAAAATATTTATGTCCGTTCAGTTATCATCAAACGAGAACAAAAGTTAGCCTTTACCTTTCGGAATAAAACCAATGATATTGTTAAAAATTATAGTGTCCATGAAGGCATCGCTCTTCTAGCAGACTATTTGCAACAGGGTTTTATGGTGGCAACACTTTTTACTACAGAAAAAGATGTTCTTTTTGAAAACCGTAAAAACAGCAAAGCTATCTTAAAAGAAAGCAAAGCGAGTAGTAAAGAAAAACCTTCACAAGAGCATAATCGTGAAAAGAAACGCCTGATTAAACCCAATGATAAAGCGTATTTATATGAACTAAAAATCACGGATGAAGCGGGTAATGTATTCAAAAATGCTCAGGATAAGTATAAGCAAATCAATCACTTTGTTGAATTATTGAGTTCCTTAATCAAAGAAGCCAATGACGAACGTCCACTTAAAAAAGTGGTCGATATGGGTTCTGGAAAAGGTTATTTGACTTTTGCTTTATACGATTACTTACATTCTGTCTTGGGACTAGACACAGCGGTTACGGGAGTAGAATATCGTCAGGATTTGGTGAGTCTTTGTAATGAGATTGCTCAAAAATCGGGCTTTGATGCCCTCAATTTTGTACAGGGAACGATCCAAGATTACGATTGCGATACCATCGACTTACTCATTGCCCTACACGCTTGCGACACTGCCACAGACGATGCCATTTACAAAGGAATCAAGGGTGATGCCAAGCTGATTGTCGTTGCTCCTTGTTGTCATAAACAAATCAGAAGGGAATTAGAAAAAACAAAAGTAAAAAATGAGGTTTCGTTTTTGACCAAATACGGCATCTTTTTGGAACGTCAAGCCGAAATGGTTACTGATGGCATTAGGGCCTTAATTTTAGAATATTTTGGGTATAAGACCAACGTTTTTCAATTTATCTCAGATGCTCACACACCTAAAAATGTTTTGGTTGTAGGTATAAAAGGGACAACTAGTCCACAACGTCAGGCAGAAATCAGAGCTAAAATTGCCGAAACAAAAGCCTTTTTTGGCATTGGTTATCACCATTTAGAACGCCTATTTGAATTAGAAGCTGTTTAAACTTTCTTCAAAATAGATTCTTTTGATTAATTCTTAGCCTTACTTTTTGTCTTGAAACAAAAAGTAACAAAAAATTCAAGAATATATAAACTCGCTACGCTCAAACAGTATATATTCATTGCTTACGCCAGTGGTTCTACGAAAGGTTAAACAGGTTCTTAGAAAACTAGCTATATATCCTATCCAATTGCTATTTTTTTGCGATTGGGTAGTTTTCCTCCTCTCCTAGACTCAGTCGTCAATCAAGGTAAAAATAATACTTGTACTATAATTAGCAACAGGTGCAAGTACTGAAACGCCAGTAATTTGAAATTGTATCGGAATACCGCTTCTTGGCGTTGTTCCATAATTATTGCCTTCAAAAAAGTAAGCATCACTACTGGAAAGTTCTTGAAAAGTAGCATTTCCTCCCGAAATATCGCTAATTCCTAAAATCGATGAGCCGCCCCCCGAACCATTTCCCGTTCTTTTAGCATAAATCTTTAAACCTGCCGCACTCCAACTAGCCCCACTATTGATGGACTTTATTTGCACAGTATAATGATTACTCGTTAATACCAAAATAAAAAAAGCATTAGGCATAGTAACCGATAACAGCGATTGATTACTGGCACTTGTTAAGGTGCTTCCACTATAGTCATTCCCCGCTTCAGTAACAGTGCTTACTGTAGGAAGCCACGTAGTACCCGAAATAGATAACGATTGTGCCATTGAACTCGCACAACAAGCTAGAAATACAAAGAATATAATCGCTATTTTTGGCATAACATCTCAGAAAAGAAGGTTAAAAATCATTCATTGGAAACTGTTCTTTTTATGAAAAAACACCATGATTATCAGCAAGATAATCAATTAATTATCTTGTAATGTATAAACAACGGTTACGGTAGATGTACCACTTTTTAGCTGGCTGTACGACTGAATTGAGAGCGAATACGTAAGGTTATACCCATTGCCCGAACCCGATAGCGTGTAAGCTCCCGCAATTCCATTTATAATCGTTTGGTCAACATTCGTTAATAATACCGCTCCACTGCTTGTACCTCTAGTACCTGCTCCTGTTGAAGCATTGGCAGCCTGCACCCTCAGCTGAAAGCCAGAAGGTAAGGTAGTTGATATGCGAGCCGTAATGCTTCGGGTAAGTCCACTCGAAACAGCAGAACTAACATTGATCCATTTAGTATTATCTGTTGCACTACTTCCAAGAGTCGCTCCTGCTTCGGTAGGGGCTGTAAAAGCAAGGGTAATGCCCCCAATAGGTTCAATGTCCAATAAGGCAACGAGCGGTAAATTTACACCCGCCGTCACCGTTCCTGTGGTCTGAGCCATACAAGTGCTTGCCATTAGGCACATACAAAGAAGGTATATTTTCATTTTTTTGAAGTCAACTGAAAGTTTTTATTAGAAAACATAATTTTCCGTTCTTTTACTTTGACCGTGTAACTAAGGTCGGTTTCTGTATCGGTTTCTACGGTAATAAGAGGATTGAAATTTTCAATCTGATACCTATCGGTATTTCCTTGAATGGACACATCTATTTGCCACTGCCCAGGTTTCAGTTCTTTAAATCCAAAACTCCCATTCTCTTGTACTTTGGTATAGAGCGTTTCTTTATCATTGGCGATTTTTACCCAAATTGTAGGCTTTTCTTTCAATAAATCACTTTTTTTCTGATTCTCTACCAAGTCAATCGCCCCTTTTATTCCTCCCGATTTCACCACAGGGATAGGAACTTTGGTTGTTTTATTGGGTTTTACCGCTACTTGAAGGGGAAGTGCCTCTTTGGTTAGCAATCCCTCTTGAAGTGTCGATTTATCAAGCGAAAGGTAATAGGAGTCTGGAATTAAATCGTTGAAGAAAAAATTACCATTGACATCAGTCAGAAATTTTTTATTGCCTAGTTGTACTAAAACACCTTGCGTTGAAATCCCATTGACATTAGAAACTCGTCCTCGGATAGCCCCTAAATGCTTATTTTTCACCAAAGGCGTATTGATTCTTACTGCATACTTTAGGGTAAAAAATAAGGAATTATCATTCGTCTGTCCATAGGTAGGAATGAAAGCCTGCCCTACGCTTAGGCTTAACTTATGCTCATTCAACTGAAGCTCTGCTCTCATGTCAATAAAACTACGCTGTTGTACTAGTTCGTCAGGGGCATAGTTATTTCTATACGAAAAAGACATATTAAATTTAGATCCAAACAAAATTCTGCTAGAAGCCCCATAAAAGTAATAATTCGTAAGTACGTTGTCTTGAATGAATTTTGCTGTCCGCTGATACTCTAAGAAACTACCCAACCACAACCAACTGACAACTCTAAATTGAGGCTGTACGCTAATACGCAAACTCGTATTTTTTTGTTGTTCGGCTTTTAACAGGTAATTATAAGTCTCTCCAAATCTACTTTCAAACCATAAGTTTACCTTAGGTGAATTATTGAGGTAGGCAATTCGCCCGTAGTTATCTCTAAAATGAAATTGTTGCACATCTTTCCTATCTTCTTTTTCTTCTATGTTGTAACTGAGCATCAAGCGATTATTTGATTTAAACTCGTAGTTAAACAAAATACTATTGTTAGAAAAATAAGGCGATAAGTTCATGCTTAACAAATCATAGCTCGGATTTACGTGGGTGTAGTTACTTTGAAGAGCAAGACTTATTTTTTTATTAACTTGGAACGTTAACCCATTGACTGCTTGCCAACTATTGTGGTAGAAACCATAAAAGTTTTTACCTACATAAATCAAATCACTCGAAAAGTGAAATCTATTTAATTGGTAATAAATACGATTGAAACCTGCAAAATCTCGGGTATTATTGGCTAAACTACCCGAAAGCTCGGTTGTCAGCCTAAAATCTACGCCTTGATAACGCAAGGTTAAGCCCAACAATTTAGCATTGAACCAAGTATCATTGGAGAAAGTATTTTTAGAAAGAAAGTCGAACGAATAACGAAGGTTCGCTTTGGGTTTATAATAAATACTAAAACCTCCTGTCTCTTTTTGATTGGGATAAAAACGAGGACTTGAATAAAAACCAACCACTCCTATTTTTTTGAAGGATTGGTCAAGATGAAAACCTCTTCCAAAACGTCCATATTCCATTAAATTATTTAGTGATAAGACATAATCTCCGAGTTCGAGATTGGTTTTATTTTTGTAAGAATACTGCACGGAATACAAGTCATAAGTTCCCATAGCAGAAGAATAAAACTGATTGGGGCCTTGAATCGTAAAGTCGAGAAAATGTTGGTTTTTAAAGTCTAAAAAGCCTGCTCCTTTTACGCTATACTGATACGAAGCATAGCGAAGGCCACCCGTTTCAAAATGGTTATACGCCCCTCCAACTTCAATGGGGAAGCGTAGATAGGGGTCATTTTTTTTGTTCTGGTACGAATAAACAGGCACATTTGTCAGACTGATAATCGGACGAGTAGAATCTGCCATCCATACTTTTAAGTCGCTTGAAAGCAACCAGTAATTATTAGACGTTTTAGGAATAAACTGCCTAACATTCACTTGGATAGTCTTATTGGCAGCAATTTCAATTTCCTGATTATCGGCACCGATTACACCACTGGACGATTGAAGCTTCAACTTTTCGAGGGTATTCCC
>JARXAV010000092.1 GCA_029865665.1 Flectobacillus sp.
AAAGAATTACTAGAGGTAGCCGATTTTCCCGTAAATTTCACCATCAAAGCAGATAGCCACAGTATCTATGCCGATGACCATCAATTTTTTAAAATTAAAACCTCTGTATTACGAGACATCAATAGCAACATTATGCCAGAAGGAACGGCTGTGAGCTTTTTATGTCAAGAACCATCAGGGAAAAAACGTCTTCTCAATAGTTATACCATTGAAGGAATTGCAGAGTTGAGCATCCAAAACCCCAGACAAGCGGGTACGCTTGAAATTGTGGCATCTGTATATGGAGGTGGCCAAAGTAATACCTTATTACTCGACTTTATTAGTCCCATTGACCACATTAACGTCCGTTACGATGCCTATCACAATCTATTAAATGTAGGGCCACTGATTGCTCAATTAAATCAGTTAGTTCCAAACGGCACTCAAGTGAGCCTTATTTTTGAAAACAAGCAATATAGTACCATTACTCAAGAGGTGGTTGACGGCCATGTTTATTTTGATTTTACAGACTTTCCTGTAGGAATTTACCCTGTTACAATCGTTGTACATGGGATTGGTAAAAAATTTGTAATAAACCGAAAATGATCCTCAGCGACAAGAAAAAAAGAAGTCATAGAACCTACATTGGTTTTATTGTTATTATCATTGCGAGCATCGCATTGAGTGGTATCGGCAAGGCATGGTATTATTTCAATAGTGGTGCTGATCGTTCTCGTGCCTTAAATTTACCTCCCAATATACCTGATGCACACACTCCTCGAATTGAATGGCTTCCAGATGACCCTAATACAGGTAGGCCAATGGAGGTATTTACTCGCCAACAGTTAGTCTCTGACTATATCAGAGGGCTTTATCAGTGGCAATTAAGCTACATGGCAGGTAAACCAGTTGGATTAAAAGAATACTTCACGCCTGCTGCCTACCCGAAGGCACTCTATGCGATTAATACACTTTACAAAAAGAAAATAACGCTTCATCAAACTGACCTAGAACACCATATCAAATTGCATTTTTATTCGGCAGATGGACAAATCGTTTCGTTTACTGATAAAAGAGTCTTGCATAAACAACGCTTATTTGAGGGAAAAACTAAATTAGTCTCCTCCGAATCTGTTGACGATTATGACATCGTCATGTTGCTTGATGATGGATATTGGCGTATTAAACATTTTGTAAAACATCGACCTTCACCGCTGGATGTTGCTAAAAAAGATTCAATTGTTGACAAAACGCATTTTGTGTCAGTCGATAAAAAGCGTTTTATACTTGATGGAAAACCCTTTCAGCCGAAGGGTATTAATTACTATCCCCAAAAAACACCATGGTCATTTTTCTGGACACAATATGACTCAACTGTCATCAAAAAAGATTTTTTACTTATCCATAAATTAGGCTTTAATACGGTACGTATTTTTATCAATTTTCAGGATTTCGAGAAAGGATTAGTGCCAGAAATTAGACTTTTACAACTAGAAAACATTCTGAATATAGCCGAACGAACTCATTTAAAAGTATTGGTCACACTTTTCGATTTCATGGGCGATTATCGACTATTAAATTTTGCCCCTTCGGATAGACAACTGGAAACTATTTTACACAGATTTCAAGGGCATCCTGCCGTATTTGCTTGGGATTTAAAAAATGAACCAGACCTCGATTTCAAACACCATCCAGAAGAAGATGTCAAAGAGTGGTTAGCTTGGATTTTACCCCGAGCAAGAAAATATGACCCTAATCACCTCCTGACAATAGGCTGGGCATATCCAGAAGATGCCACCTTATTTAAAGACGATGTTGATTTTATTTCATTCCACTCCTATCGCACAGTAAAAGAGTTAGAAGACGGAATTTTCATACTGAAAGCCGAAATCAAAAATAAGCCTTTGGTGTTAGAAGAATTTGGAATGTCCACTTATCGTGGACTATGGGTACCCTTTGGAGGAAACGAAGCCAAACAAGAGAGCTATATTCATGACGTTCAACAAGTCTTAAAACAAAACGGAAACATTCCCTATTTACTTTGGACGCTATATGATTTCACGGACGTTCCTGGCGATATAGCTGGTAAATATCCATGGCAACGATACCCACAAAAATCTTTCGGAATTATTAAAGCAAATGGTCAACTAAAACAAGCTGGAAAAACATTTCTGAAGGTAAAATAGCCCCCTTACGCACGGTCAAAAACCTCCAATTTCCTTACTATTAAACAAGTATTTTTAAGTGCCAATTCAAAAACCTGTTTGTTTCTTCCAAAAAACGACAGAAAACGACAGTTTATCGAAATAAACTGCACGTTAAATTTTAATCAAGTAAATTTACTTAACAATTAAACGCAGTATTACTCAATCACACATTAGTAAGCTCGCTTTAATAGGTCTAAGTAAAAAAATATTTTTTGATTTAAAAGGGAAGTTAAATCAAAAATTCAGAATTAATCTTCAATTCGTTTAAGTAAAAAGTAAGGGCTGTTAATGACGTAGGGAATCAGTAACAGCAAAAAGTAAGGAAACGAAAAATCGTTCAAGAAAATAAATTTGAGTAATTTAGTTTGAAAGGGAAGTCAAACTAGTTAGTTACAAAAAATTTTAAAAGTCAACGTTTAGTACATTTCTTTGGTTTTAAGTAAGGGATAAAATCAAAGAGCATTAAGTAAGGAAAAGTAGTTTTTTGGGTTAAAGTAAGGGAAATATTGTAACTCAAAAAATACAACACAGAAGACATAATGTTTTCCAAGTTAGTAGTATCGGATAAGCCTTGATTTTAAAATTTAATTTTTAAATCAAGGCTTATTTTTTAAATTACAAAAAATGCTCGATAGCGTATTATTGTTCCTTTGGAAGGGGGTAAATAACACTAACGAGTACGGGCTTTAATCTAAATCAGATTAAGAGCACCTAACCACTATAAATATTTTTATTATCTGAAAGCACTTACTAAACTCCAAGCAGAGTCTAATAAGTGCTTTTAGATTTTTTGTTACTTTTTGCAAATTGAATAATTACTAGTTATATTTATACTATTTACAGCACACTGATCTAAATATTATTTATTCAAATGAAAATAAAACAACTAGTATTTCACAAAGAAGCATGGACTGCATCAAAAGTATCCGCCAATTTTCCCGATAATCAAGCTCAATTAGTATTAGTTTTTGGTGAACGGAAATTACTTGAGCAAAATACTCATTACGACTTCCTACATCATGAATTTCCTAATGCCGACATTGTTATCAATTCTACATCAGGCGAAATTCACAATGATAGTGTACACGATAATACGATTGTGGCAACTGCTATTGCATTTGAAAAAACGAAAGTGAGAACCTTAGAAGTTGATATCAAAAATCATATTGAAAGTTATCAAGCTGGTGCAAAAATTGCTAATGACTTACTAGAGGAAAATAACCTGAAAGCAATTATGATTATCTCTGATGGTAGCAAAGTAAATGGAACGAAGCTAACACAGGCATTAAACGAGATAACTAGCTATAAAGTCCAAATTACAGGAGGTCTAGCTGGAGACCAAGCTCGTTTTCAGAAAACCTTGGTGGGTCTGAATGGTAATCCTGAAGAAGGAAAAATTATAGGTATTGGCTTTTATGGAGATGACATCACTATTGGCCACGGAACACAGGGTGGATGGGATGCTTTCGGACCAGAAAGAGAAATCACTAAGTCTGAATATAATGTTTTATCTAGTATAGATAATAAACCTGCCCTAGATTTATACAAAGAGTATTTAGGGAGTTATGCGGCAGAACTACCAGGAGCAGCACTAAGATTTCCCATTTTATTACAAAGTACCCCAAATTCATCTCCTGTAGTTAGAACAATTCTATCAATTGATGAAGAAAATAATAGCTTGACCTTTGCAGGAGATGTTCCAACGGGTTCAACTATCCGCTTCATGAAAGCAAATTTTGATCGAATCATCGATGCCTCAGCAACAGCAGCAGAACAAGCAGTCACTCGGTTAACGACAACACCTGAATTAGCTATTTTGATTAGTTGCGTAGGGCGAAAATTAGTACTAGGTCAGCGAACAGAAGAAGAAATTGAGGCCGCTAGAGAGATTTTCGGGGATGAAACTCTTATTTCAGGATTTTACTCCTATGGCGAACTAGCACCTTCAACCTCTACAAAATGTGAATTACATAATCAGACAATGACAATTACGACTTTTGCCGAAAATTAGAGAACAAGATGTCAACAAACTCAGCAGCATTTCATAAATTATTAAATAAGCAGGTAAAAAGAATTCTCTCCGCCGAAGCGTATCAACAAGACGAAAAGCTACAAGAGTTTCTTCTTGCTGTAAATGAGACTTATAATACCTTTGAAAAAGAACGAGAATTTGCTGAATACCTAGCAGCGGTAAATGATAAACATTTTGCTGAAGTAAATCAGAAATTGAAAGAAGAGAGTTTTCAAAGAAAAGAATCGATTGTTAAACTTATCAAAACGATTAGAACACTCGATACGAATAGAGGTTTAGAATTACCAGAAGAAGATACGGACAACTTATTAGATATTGTTTCTTTTTTACAAGAGCAAATAAAGAATAAAGCAATCATTGAACAAGAATTGAGACTTGCGAAAGAAATGGCAGAAAAAGCCAACCAAGCAAAATCTGAATTTCTCTCGATGATGAGTCATGAAATCCGTACTCCTTTAAATGCGGTGGTGGGACTAACTTATCTGATGCAACAGGAAGAATGCCCACCTGCTTTTATGGATAATCTTAAAACCCTTCAATTTTCGACGGATAACTTATATTTCTTAATCAATAATATTTTAGACTTTAGTAAAATAGAGGCAGGAAAAGTGGAACTAGAAGCTACTCCATTTGACTTTAAACAACTTGTTTCAAATATTAAACGCTCTAATCAGGTTAGAGCAGAAGAAAAAGGGAACATCATTCGTCTGATGCTTGACGATGACATCCCTGATTCTTTGGTTGGAGATCCCACTAGACTTAGCCAAATTATTTCAAATCTTGTTTCTAATGCTGTAAAATTCACCTCAAACGGAAGTATTACAATAAATACCTCCTTAGTGGTAAAGACGGATAAAGGAGCAAAAATTCGTGTTTCGATCACTGATACGGGGATTGGTATTCCTAAGGATAAGCAAGAAATCATTTTTGAACGATTTACTCAAGCAAATTCTGCCACTACTCGTAAATTTGGAGGTACTGGACTCGGCTTGGTTATTACCAAAAAACTGCTTGAGTTACATGATAGTAAAATTGAACTTCAAAGTGAAGAAGGAGTAGGTTCTACCTTTAGCTTCACCTTAAAATTAGCCATTGGTGAAGTTCAAAACAATATCAACGTGCAACCAGAGAAAGTAAACGAAAAAACATTAGATGGTGTAACTGTCTTGTTAGTAGAGGATTATGAAGTAAATGTAAAAGTGGCAGGTAAATTTCTTACTCGCTGGAAAATCCAATACGATGTTGCAGAGAATGGCTTAGTTGCCCTCGAAAAATATGCAGCAAAAAAATATGACGTAATCTTGATGGATTTACAAATGCCTGAAATGGATGGTTATACGGCAACTGCTAGAATTAGGGAGAACGACACCACAATACCCATTATCGCTCTGACGGCTTCTGCTACACTAAATAATCAAGATAGAGCTTTTGAAGTAGGAATGACAGATTACGTAACCAAGCCTTTTAATCCAAAGGAACTGTTTATGAAAATCGCAAAATATAGCGGACGCTAACAAAAAAAGGATGTCTTCCAATCGGTTGACATCCTTTTTTTATGGAGTAATAAGTACTCGTATAAACTTATCCTATTTTCTTATAAAATCCTGATAGCTAGATTATTAAATCCAAAATTTGAAATTCATAATCCTGCATTATTTATAGTGCTGTTTTAACAAATTTAATGATTTTCTTGAAATTATTTCCTTGAAGATGAGCAAAATACACACCAGAAGCCAGTTGTTGAACTGCAACCTGAGACTTTTGTTCCTTCAATACCTGTGTCAGATAAGAACGCCCACTAATGTCATAAATAGTTAAACTAACATTTTTCTGATTTTCTGGAACTTCAATCGTCAGCATATCTTGTACAGGATTGGGATATAATTTTACATCACCAAAGCTTTCAGTATGAGTGCTAGTAATCACTAAAGTACTCGGTACAGTCCACGGAACTAAGCCTGCAATAGGTTTTGTGAAAGGAACGGTAGAAAAAATATGAAACTCTCCTGCTGCCAAAAATAAGGGTAAATCAACATCGGTTACGTCAATACTTGCTCCCGTAAAAAAGTCATACCATTTTCCTGCTTTCGGAAAAATCTTCGTGACTGCCTTACTCGAAATATCAAAATTCCCAATGGTCATCACCGTATTATTTCCCGAACGTAAGACTACTCGTTTCTGCATTCCTGCTACATCCAAATCAAAATCACTAGTTTTAAAAATAGCTTCTTTTGTTTTCAGTTGGTTCATCGCACCGATTGCCTTATATAATTTTGAACGATTGGCATCGTTTAGGTACGACCATTTTAGGGGCTTTGCTCCTGTTCTACCATTGTAATCAATGTTGATGTCATAACCAATTTCTCCAAATTGCCACATCATTTTAGGGCCAGGTACAGAGATAAATAAAGCAGTATTTGCCTTAACTCTCTCTAAAGCAGTTGGAATGTCACGAGTTGAATACGCTGAAGAGGTTTTGCCGCTTTGTTGTACATCATACATTACTCGTTCTTCATCATGACTTTCCATGTAGCCT
>JARXAV010000327.1 GCA_029865665.1 Flectobacillus sp.
ATTTTTCCACGGAGTTCCACAAAGAGCCTCAGAGTTTCACAGAGTTCTTTCTTTGTGTGTCTTTGTGGTTCTCCGTGCAACTCAGTGGTAACAGGCACTACGCCAAAAGAATACTATCAATTTATTCTTTACCATTACTTACAATAAATTAAATCCAAAATTTAACATTATTTATCACAGAGGTTACTTTCTTCCGAAATCAGCTGGGTTTTCTCCCCAGAATTCGGTTTCCCATTTAATGATTTTATTAGGAAATTTATTATTTTTCAACCAAGCAATTCCTCGATCAACCAATTGAAAGAGTTCTTCCGTTTTGGCATTCCGTTCTAGCGTTGTTTTTATCGCTTTGTTTTTTACCCAACTAATGGCAGTTCGAGAGTCTGAATAAATTGGTACGGTTGATTCATGTTTTTGAAGAAAAGCTAACCCGTGAACAATGGCAAGAAATTCGCCAATATTAACCGTTCCTTGCGGAAAAGGCCCCATCGAAAATAGCACACGTTTCGTAGCAGTTTCTACTCCTTGGTATTCTAACACCCCAGGATTTCCAGCACAGGCAGCATCTACGGAAATACTTTCTAAAATTGGTTTTCCAACCAAAGCACTCGACTTTGTTGAGGAACTTCCACCAGCTTGAGTTTTTTGAACAGATTGCCAATAATTCCCTTTTGCAGCATTTTCAGCTTCTTTCAGGCTTTCGAAAGACTTGTATTGAGCGCCTTCAAAACCTTTGGTCTGAGCTTCTGTTTCTGCCCAAGAATCAAAGACACCCGTTTTTCGTCCTTTCCAGACTACATAAAATTTAGCTTTCTTCGCCACGTTTAATTAATGAGTAATTTTGAATGATGAATTTTGAATTTTGGATTATTCACTACGCAGTAAACAGACAGACAGCACTATAATAAAAGTAGTCTCGTTTTAATGATTTTAATTGCAATGGCTAATAGAATCACGCCAAAGACTTTTCGTAATACATTTGCCCCTGCCTGACCAATGATTTTTTCTATCCATTCGCTCGAACGCAAAACCAAATAAATAAAAAGTACATTCACCAAAATACCGATTAAGATATTGATTTCTTCGAACTGCGATTTGAGGGATAAAATAGTTGTCATTGTCCCTGCTCCCGCAATAATTGGGAAAGCAAGAGGTACTACAGAAGCAGCCTTACTACTACTCTTACCAGCCCCTTCGGACTTGAAGATACTATGCCCCAAAGTCATTTCTAAACCAATCAAAAAGATAATAATAGCTCCAGCAATGGCAAAGGAATTAACATCTACCCCAAGCAAATTTAAAATAGATTTACCAACATATAAAAAACCAATCATAATTCCCGCAGCAACAAGAGTGGCTTGCTCGGGATGGATACTACCCGTTTTTTTACGTAGGTCAATAATGATGGGGATAGACCCTAAAATATCAATGACCGAAAAAAGAATTAGTGAAACCGAAAGGATTTCTTTAAAGTTGATTTCCATAAGTTTGATGAAGTAATTGTGAAAATTTTGAATGTTGGATTTTGAATTTTATTAAAAGACTTTCTGGGTCTAGTTTTTTTGGGGTTAGATAGAACATCAAATAACCATACTACAAGGTCGCAATAGAGCCAAGAACGTCTTTGAGTTCTTCAATTTCTAAATCACTGATAGCGGGAAAGTTAGCTATTCTAAACGTCGTATTTTTTAAGTCTCCATAGCCATTACCTAGCGTTATTCCCGCTTTTGTGGTAACCGCTTTAATATAAGCGATAGAACTTTCTGTCCCCTGAATGGTGATAACCGTATCTGAACGAACAGCAGGATTATCTACCAAGCACCTAACTGGCAAAATACTATCCTCACAGAACTGATACCATGCTGTTGCACGGCTCATCACTTTCTTTTCAATCGCAGCAATATGCTCAATATTAGTCATTACCTTATCTAAAAGGTAGATTCCCAACACATTGGGCGTGTAATGCGTCTGAAATTTTTGAAAATTTTCGTGAATAAACAACAAACTATTATAAAAACTTCGATCATTTAGGTCAAATGCTCGTTCTAAGGCTTTGGGCGAACAAACCATAATCGCCATTCCTGCGGGTAAACCTAAGCATTTTTGTACAGAAGCAAACCAAACATCGGCGGTTTGCCATGGTAAATTTACCCCACCAAACGAAGACGTAGCATCTACTGCAATGATTGCCTCAGGAAACTTTTTAACTAAGGCTGTCCAGTCTCTGAGGGTAGTGCCATTAGCGGTTTCATTATGCGTCACACATAAGACATCAGGCGTACAACTAGCAGGCAAGGAGTTAAGCTGTGCCTGACTCAAAGGCTGATTGACTTCAAAACGTAATGCGGTAGTTTTTTCTACTAATTTAGCAGCATATTCGTGCCATTTTGCTCCAAAAGCACCGTTAAAACAATGCAAACTTTCTTGCTTGGTTAATGACTGGGCTATAATTTCCCATGCCTCCGTGGCAGATGAAATAAAATAAATGGTATAATCTTCAGGTATTTGAAGCTGATGATGCAAACGAGTCATCACACTACGGGTCAAGTCCATGCAAGTTGCACTTCGATGATTGACACTCAGAATACCTGCATGAAAAGCTTCGTGCAGGTATTCTTCAATCTGAGGATACACTTTGGACGGCCCAGGATAAAAGGTACTCATGCTTATAAAAACGATTGAATAGCAAAGTCGTAGCCACGCAAGCCAAAACCAACCATGATTCCTACACAACGGCTACTTAAATAGCTATGATGACGATAGGCTTCTCTGGCGTGAACATTGGAAATATGAACTTCTACGGTTGGACTTTTAACGGCTGAAATGGCATCTGCCAACGCAATCGACGTATGCGTATATCCGCCTGCATTCAAGACAATACCGTCAAATGAAAAACCGATTTCATGAATTTTATCAATCAAAGCTCCTTCGTGGTTCGACTGAAAATAATGTAATTCTACCGATGCTTCGTATTTATCTTTCAATACTTCAAAATACTGCTCAAATGTTTGATGCCCGTAAATTTCAGGTTCTCTTTTGCCTAAGAGATTAAGATTTGGCCCATTAATGATGATAATTTGCTTTTTCGCCATGACAATTCTAATTTTAATCTTTATAATTTGTACAAATATAACCCTTCATGTGGCAAAGCTATTTAAAAAACTTCAAAAGCTATCTAACCTTAGAGCGTTCGCTCTCTGAAAACTCGATAGAAGCCTATTTACGAGACGTTCAAAAGCTTTGGGAATTTCTGGAGATTATTGGAGAGGTAGATATTACAGCGGAAACGGTTACGGATAAACATATTTCAGAATTTTTGACCTATATCAACGAATTAGGGCTCGAAGCAAGTTCTCAGGCACGCATATTATCTGGTCTAAAATCGTTTTTTAAATACCTTCTTTTAGAGGATATTATTCAAACAGATCCTACCCAACTTATCTCATCACCAAAACTGGGCAGAAAACTTCCTTCTACGTTATCCTATCAGGAAATTATTTTACTACTCGATGCGATTGACCTTTCGACTCCAGAAGGTACTCGCAACAGAGCTATTTTAGAAATTCTCTATTGTTCGGGTTTACGGGTATCGGAATTGATTGAACTGAAATTATCAGAATGCTATTTTGACATTGGCTTTATTCGGATTTTTGGGAAAGGTGAAAAAGTACGACTAGTACCTATTGGGAAAGATGCCATTCATTATACGCAACTTTATCTTGAACATATCCGAAGTGGGCAAGCCATCAAACATGGCTCAGAAGATCATGTGTTTTTAAACAGAAGAGGCGGTTCGTTAACAAGAGTTATGATATTTATTATCATTAAAGACCTTGCCGCTAAAGCAGGAATTAAGAAAACAATCAGCCCGCATACATTCAGGCATTCCTTCGCTACTCATCTCATTGAAGGCGGAGCAGACCTAAGAGCCGTTCAAGAAATGTTAGGACATGAATCCATCACCACGACCGAAATATATACGCACTTAGATAGGGCTTTTCTACAACAGACAATTACCGATTTTCATCCAAGAAACAAAAGGCATTAGTTAAAGCATAAAAAAGGCTAATCTCCGCCAAGATTAGCCTTACTCAAAAAACTTCGTATTAAATAAGTATTTGGGCATCCAAAATTAAACTAATTATTTCGTAAAATTGACTGACAAATGTCAATATAACTAACGACTTACAAAAATATATTACCAATTGTTAATTTGAATATTTTTTCAGTATAAGTATAAATACATATACTGCCGAGCAAATCCATAAGCCGCACGCTTCACGAGCATATTCTTGATTCATGGTTTTCATAGCCATTCCTGCCCCTTCCGTAAAAAAGCCTTCCCATGCAGTCATCGAAAGCCACAAACTTGCCCCTGCAAGCGTTGTTACCAGTAGCAATATACTTACCAATTCCACATTCACGAATCCTTGAAAAGAGCGGACGCATACATAAGCAGGAAGTAAATAAGCAGGAATCCAAACAAGCGGGTCAGGGTCGTTCAATTGAAGATAAGCAAACACTAAAAATAAAACAGCAAAAACTAAAGCTAGATATTTCATGATTATGAGTGGACAACATGTGAATAGTATTTCTTTAATTGCACAATTTTTCTAGTGCAGTCTTTGCGTCTGCATAACCTAAACGATTCGCTTGTTTTAGACTCAGGCAAGCATCCTCCTCTTGTTTCAATTGATGTTGTACAATACCTAAGGCATAATACGCTTTAGCAAATTGCTTATCGGCTTTCACAGCGGCGGTAAAATCCGCTCTAGCTGCCTCCAAATCTTCCATTTGAAAGTTGATATTACCACGGTTATACAAGGCATTGGTCTCTTTGGGGTTTAACGATAGAGCCTTATTAAAGTCCGCTAAAGCTTCTTGCGTTTTAGTCAAAGCCGCTAATGAGATTCCACGTTTCACATACAACTCTGCGGTGTCTGGCTGAATCTGTATCGCCTTTGTACAATCGTCATAAGCACCTTGCCAATTTGCTTGTTCCATTTTTAAGGACGCACGATTAAAGTAAGGCTTATAACTATTCGGATTAATCTTAATCGCTTGTTCATAATCTAACAAAGCATTCGCATAATCTTTCAGTTCAAAGTTCGCTACTCCACGCATATTGAACGCATCTGCATTTTTAGGGTCTTTTTCAACAGCCTGATTCAACAATTCTACTGCTTCTTTCAATTTCCCTTTTGATAATTCGGTCTTAGCTTTTTCTAAAAAAGCATCCGCAGAACCCGTACATCCAGCAAGAAATAGGCTATTTAATAAGAATAGGAAAAAAAATGTCGATTTTTTTTTATTTTTATTTAACATCTTTTAGTTGGTTAATAAACTGTAAATCAAAGCATAATGACACCACTAGCTTTCAAAAGCACACTTTGTGCTTTTTTTTATTCCCAAAATTGCCACTAAGGTTTTGAAAAAACAACAAAAAGTGCAATCTTTGTGACGGCAAATTACCAGCTCCCTCCGAATCCCCCAGGTCTTGACCGAAGCAAGGGTAGGTTGGTTGAGCGGTGAATTTGCCTTTTTTTTTGCCCTTTCCTCAAGGATATAACCTCCGCTCTTAGTATCTCTCCCAATTTTAGGTCTTTTCGCTGCCCATCATCTTTTCAACAGATTCGATGTATTATCTATCCATTGTACAAATTTCATTCTCAACACGGCATATAACATAAAAGCCCCCAAGTCATAGACCTGAGGGCTTTCGATTTGATAAAAGTTCTTAATTTTTACCCTTTTTTTGTCATACTATTTTTTGAAGAAATGTTCGTTGTCTCGAAAATTAATTCTTTACAAACGTAATACCTAAACATTGTGGCTTACAGGGTACACAATTAGTCGGAGCTGTAGTATAGACTACATCTTCGAAACAATCATCTTTTTGATTATAAATACGAATAATATACTGCGTATTGTGTTTCAACGAAGAAAAAGTAAGACTTCCTACAGTAATAGTGGTAGCACTTGCGTAGGCTACACCATCAAATGTGGATGCTCCTGCTGTACTAATGGCAGCTTTATCTCCATTTACTACCGATGTCAATGCTAATGACGCATCATCGTTCGCTCCATTTTGATTACACGTACCTACTAACGTAGCAACAGTATATGCTGGCTTCGTACACAAATTAATCAAAGCTAGGTCAATAGTTGGGTTATCCTTTGTCAGACCAGAACTCGTAGGCTCAATGGTCACAGCCTGAGACAATCCTGTTGTAGGGTCAAAATCACTATCAACGGTATCGTCACTTCCTTGATTTTGTAAAGTAGAAATACCACAGCCCGTTGGAATACTATTGGTAAGAATTTTCACTTGATAAGAACCAGCTGTAGTGATTACAAAACCATAAAGTCCACTAGCATCAGTCGTATCTCGTAGTCCTGT
>JARXAV010000027.1 GCA_029865665.1 Flectobacillus sp.
TTTAGATGCTCTACGAGGGTATCCCATGAAGTTTTCAAGCCATCGTACGTAACCGCTTTATTCGTCAAGGGTTGCGACTCCTGCACCGTATTGGCCAAAGTTGGCGTTTCTTTTTCAACCGCTTTATTAATAATCGTCGAGGTGCTACGCAAACCCGCAACCTTCGGGATTGCCCCAGTGGTAGGTACTGACGGAGTTGCCACAGGCGTAACAGGAACATTGACTGGCTGTGGAGCTGCAACCGTTGGAGCTGTTACCTCATTAGACTTTTTTCTGCCGTCGCCCTCCATGGCGGGTAGCGATGCTAAGTTTAAGACGTTGGTAAGGTTTGCCATTTTTAGCAAACTGATTTCTACGTGTAACTTTTGGTTTTTAGCAGCTTTATAATTCAAGTCGCATTGCGAGCCTAAACTCATGGCAGAAGCCAAAAACGAATACGATGCCACAGCGGCCTGTGCCAAATATTTCTGTTGCACCGATTCGGATACCTGCAATAATTTCACCGTCACAGGGTCTTTACACACCAAGAGGTTACGGAAATGTTCGAGTAAACCCACCACAAACTGATGCCCATCGAAGCCTTTTTTCAAGATTTCGTCAAACAACAGATACGTATCCGAAATATTCGCCGCCATCAAAGCCTCCGTCATTCGGAAATAATAGTCGTAATCCAGAATGTGTAAATTCTCCAACACCTCCGAATAACGAAGCACATTGTCTTGTGAGAACGTAACATTCAAGTCGAACATCGAGAGGGCATCACGTAAACCACCATCGGCTTTTTGGGCAATCAGTTCGAGGGCTTCCACTTCGGCATTAATTCCTTCTTGCGAAGCAATAGCTGCCAAATGGTTGGTCATATCCGAAATCTGAATCCGATTAAAGTCAAAAATCTGACAACGAGAAAGAATCGTGGGCAAGATTTTATGTTTTTCGGTAGTTGCCAAAATAAAGATGGCATAGGCAGGCGGTTCTTCGAGGGTTTTCAAAAAAGCATTGAAGGCACTCGTCGAAAGCATGTGAACCTCATCAATGATATAAATCTTGTATTTGCCCGATTGCGGTGGATAACGCACCTGATCAATTAAGCTACGAATATCATCTACCGAGTTATTAGAAGCGGCATCCAATTCATGAATATTGAAGGACGCATTATTTTGAAAGCTCTTGCATGACTCACACTCGCCACAAGCCTCCGCTTGGTCGGTGAGGTTTTGGCAATTAATGGTTTTCGCTAAAATCCTAGCACAGGTAGTTTTGCCGACCCCACGAGGGCCGCAAAACAAAAATGCCTGTGCCAAATGATTGGTACGAATAGCATTTTTGAGGGTCGTTGTAATATGTGATTGACCGACTACGGAATCGAACAGTTGAGGACGATATTTCCGAGCCGAAACTACGAAGTTTTCCATAGATGCAAGTTAGGAATTGTAGAACGATTTGGCAAACAAGGTACAAAAAAAGGTCAACTCGTGAGTTGACCTTAATTCAATATAATCATAAACTTAAATCTGCCAAAAGGTTACCCTGTCTAAATCCGAAAATTAGAACTTTATTGCAGCTCCCAAACCCAATAAGTGCCTAAAATAAGTGTATTTAAACTTACCTTTCGCATCTGGATCAAGTTGAGCGATAGTTGTTTTATCAAAATCTATGATATTCAATTGCTCACTATAATTATATGTAAAATCCAATACCATGAAGGTCTTTTTTATCCGTATTTTAGAAGTGGAAAAAACTATTTCTGAAGTAAAGCCTCCATTTTCTTCCATATATATTTCATTTTGAAACTTGCCAAAACTTTTTCCCACACCAATAGCAATGGTTTCTAATAATGTCAATTTAGGCTGATAGCATCCTTTAAAGAGGATTGGGTATAAACAGTAATCAGTAGCTTTATTTCTAGCACTATTAATTTCATTAGAAATATAATACATACTCATATCAACACCTAAACTAAACGAATTGGATAGCCTCGATAAAGCCAATACCCCTATCGTTAAAATAGGGTTTGTATAACGTTTATGGTTGGGTAAAACCATAGTCATTGTTTTTGTAGCTTGAAGCGTTTGAATAGTTGAGGGAAATGGTGATACCAACGTTCCCCCATGCAACTTTATATTCACCCTCTTTTGGACTACACTATTTGAATCTCCCAATACGGTAGTTTTTGATAACAGCGTGTGTGAGAAAAATAATTCAATCATAAAAAGTATTATACTTTTGTACATTCTCAGAAATAAAATATAGATACCAAGACATCTTTTATTCTTTGTATCTTTGAGTTTATAGAATTATTTACTCACAAGGCTTAATTCTACAGAGGTACTGTAAGAGGTAACCCTAATATTTTTACCATCTATTAGCATATCTTCTTTATTTCCTCTACCGCCTGTTATTAATATTTTTTACCTTTGGGAAAAGCAACAAAGTCTTCCTTGGAAAAAACAACTTGACCATCAGAATCATTAACTTGCTTCTTTACGGAAATTAACTTTTTATCGAACTCCCCTTTCTCATTAGGGTCACAAGTAACAGCCAAAACGATAGGATTTGTATTTTAATTATCTACGTTCCATTTAATGACAAAATCTTTACTTGTGTCAAACTCTTGCATATTAGCTCCTTCATTAGATGAAATATCAATATTTAATACCTTTGGACTATAAAAATCTTCACTACTAGCAATTCGAGAGTTTTTGTTAGTCAAAGATAACATAGCATTAAAGGATATTTTGTCTCCAAACATTCTCTTTGCACTTGAATAGGTTTTGTCCTTAAATGAGAGCATTTGAAAATTCTCTTCTTTATTCCCATTAAGAGGAATAGTCATTTCTCCAACTCTCATATTGGGAGCCCCCTTTTCTTTTTCCGATTAATTAATTTTTAGATTTATCTAGTATTTCCAAGATTTCTTTTACTTTTGAAATTGTAAAATCAATTTCTTGTTCAGTTGTGTTTTTTCCTAATGAAAATCGAATTGTTGCTTGTGCAGTTTCTGAATCTATTCCCATCGCTTTTAATACATGACTAGTTTCTAATGAAGAGGATGAACATGCTGATCCGGAACTTACTGCTACGAATTTATTCAATAATTTTAAAAGTCGTTTTCCATCAATTTCAGGAAAAGAAATATTTGCAACATGAGGTAATCTTAAAGCCCCTAGTCCATTAAGTTTTGAATTACAATCAACTAGATTATCTTCTAATTTAATACGAAGTTTTTTAATTTTCAAATAAGATTTTTCGTTAATTTCTTCTTTAGCAATCTTTGATGCTTTTCCAAAGCCAACTATTGAGGGTACATTTAAGGTGCCGCTTCTTAATCCATTTTCATGTCCGCCACCTGTAATTTGAGGAGTTAAATACTTTTTTTTGTTTTCTTTTACATAAATAGCTCCAATTCCTTTTGGCCCATACATTTTGTGAGCGGAAAAAGTTAGAATATCAACTCCACAATCACTAACATCTATAGGTATTTTACCTACAGCTTGAGTTGCATCAGTCATAAATATTACATTATTTTCGTTTGCAAATTTTCCTAATTCTTTAATTGGATGAACAACCCCAGTTTCATTATTAGCAAACATTAGACAAATTAAAATTGTAGTATCTTTAATTTTCTCCTTGACTTCTTCTAGATTTATTGAACCATCAATATTTACTTTTAAATAAGTTATTTCCGCTCCCTTTTCTTGGAGATATTTTAGAGTATCTAAAGTGGCTTTATGTTCTGTTTCACAGGTTATTATATGATTACCTTTCTCTTTACAAGCATCAAATACACCTCGTATTGCTAAATTGTTGCCTTCAGTAGCGCCAGATGTGAAAATAATTTCATTGGCGTTTGCATTAATTAAATTTGCTATATGTTCACGGCTTTTATCTACTGCGGATTTACTTTTCCATCCTAAATTGTAATGAACGCTAGAAGCATTACCATGGTATTCTGTAAAATACGGTAACATTTCAGAAACTACATCAGCATCGCAGGGTGTAGTTGCATTATAATCTAAATATATAAATTTTGAATTCATCATTTGTTAGTCTAATATTGAAGTTAATTCTGTGTTTTTAGCAACTATTGTATATTCATCATCTCCAAAATCAGTTTTAAAAATATTTAGAATTTCAATTTGCTTTTCTTTAATACTGGATGGGAAAAATATGTCTAATGCTAACTCAACACCTCTAGTTACCTTATTTATATCTTCAATCTCCGAGAAATCAATTATTGTTATACTTTCTGAATTAGGAAATCTTTTTAATATTTTGTTGGTCACATTCGTGTAATGTTGTGCCATTATTGAAGGGCATTTTGCAACCCAAGTAATATTACTTTTTATTTCAGCTATTTGAATTATCTGATTGTCTAATGTTTGATAATTAACAGATAAAACGTCATTTTGATTATCTACGGATATTCTATTTTGCTTTATTTCAGTGATTTTTTTAAGAAATGAAATAGCTTTGTTTTTGCAATTTCTTTCGTTAGAAATAATCATTCTCTCTTTTTTAACAATTATGTATTTGCTCAGAACTTCTTCAATCTCTATCGGTAAATCCTCTTCATTTTTATTGGATTCATCAATATTTGAAATATCACAACTATTTTCTGAACATTGTAAGCCTAAATTATCTACCAATATACCAATTACAATTTTTATGTTCGCCTTGTGTTTAAATATTAAATTATTAGCTACATTTAAAACGTTTTCTAATGATTTTATAGAAAAATCACTAATTTCATATCTTGGGTCATAATGACCACCTTCTAAATAAATTATGGGCGGTAATAAAGATTTATTTTCCGTAATTTTTTTATCAATGCGTTTAGTAATATTCTTTTCTAGTTCGCTTAATTCGATAAGGGTTAATCTCATTTTTTAATTATTTTAAAGTTATAAAAATCAATAATTGATATGGAAATAGCAGCTGTTATTACTAAAATGCCACCTATTGCAATCTGTAGTGAAATTTCTTCCGATAGAAACAGAGCGCTAAAGAAAACACCAGCTATTGGCTCAATGTTTGCATAAATGCCCGCTTTTGCCATTGGAGTTTTTTGCAAACCATAATTCCAAAGAAAATACGCTAATGATGTGCAGAAGACTCCTTGAAAACATAATGAAATCATTAGTTTTTTGCTTATCTCTACAGATGGTAATCCGTAAAAATATATAACCAAAGGGATTAAAAATATTGTACCTAACCAAAAAGTAAGAATTGTTGTTGTTAATGGAGAATAAATTTCCATTAATTTTTGACTTTTTATAGTGCTTAATGCGAGTGTAATTAATGAAATAATAATTAAAGTATTCCCTAACCAATTATTTTGCGAAGATGGACTACCTACAACAAGAAGGATACCAATTACAGATAAAATTACAGCCAAAATAGTTGTCTTTTTTTCTTTTTTCCTGAATAGTATATATGAAATAATAATAAAAATTGTAGGTGTCATTCCAACTATTAATGAAGCATTTGTACTACTGGTATAAGAAATGCCAGCAAATTGCAGTAAAAAAGTACAGGGAACTGTTAGAAATGCTGTATAAGTAAAATATTTCATGTCTTTTTTATTAATACTAGACAAGGTCTTCTTTTTTAAAAAAGGAATGAATGAAATAGACGCTATTAAAAATCGACACATTGCTATGTGTGGAAATATTAGCTTATTAAGGGTTTCTTTTGTTAGCACTATCGCTAATCCCCACAAAACACATGCGGTAATAATTGATATAACTGGTAGATTTTTTTTAATCATTTTTGGACATCAGTTAAGCGATGATATTGTTTGAAAAGTATCCATTTGAGCCTCTTGTAAGCTGCCTCGTCTTTATGGTCTTTACGAAGTTGTTTACGAAAATTATCAAGAGATTCATTCAGTAATTTGACTACATAAAAACGGTCTAAAATAAGGTTTGCATTAGGAAAACAAGTTTCGATAGTTGAGATATAAGGTGTCCAAATATCACAACCGCATCGGCGGTCCGATTATATCAGTTATTTGATTGCAAAAGTCTTCGCCAAGTGCCTTAAAATGAGCAACTAATGTCTCTTTTTTTTCGATTGGGAAGCATATCAATAATAGCCCCTGTATCTAAATTAGTTAGTAAACATATATAATCTTTTTTACCTTTACGATGGCTTTGCTCATCTATGCCAAGACCTTTAACTTGGGCATATCTATTACTAAGATCGAGGTTCTTTTTACATTGGTTTAAGACTAAACGCTCAACTGTTTTAGCATGCATATTAACAATTGCTCCTATTTCAGCATACGATTGTTTTTGAGACAAAATAAATATTTATTTCGCTTGCCGATGCGTATAACTCTTATTAGAATCGGCAAAATCTATTTGTTCAGTAGGGCAACTCCCACAAGTAGGACAGCGAAACTTAGCGTAACTAAGAGGAAAACCTCCCTTTCAGCAATAGTTAAGTCTCGTAAACGACGAGTTATTTTGTCATTAACCACTCTACAATCTGTTCTACATTGAGGACATAACGTGATTTTGTCAGTCAAGGTACAGGAAATTTCAATTACATTTTTAGTAACATTGAAATCAGTAATTACGACATTGGGAAAACCCAATAATTCAGTATAAACATCAAATGTATTCATCCCACGAAGGTAGAACTTTTTAGAAATACATTAAAATTGCCAGAGAACCAAAACTTCAACCTTTACGTTGAGTTTAAAATTTAACGATTAAGACTCATAAGCCCTACCCTCGGTCTCCAAACTGTGGTGGGGCTTACTTGCTAACAAAGGTATGGTATCTATTTCCTCATTTTTAAATGTTAAGCGATTAAATTTCATGCAAATACGCATAAAATTTAAGATAGAAAATACTTGATTTATCAACAATTCTCATTTAATTTCGCTCACACGCTCACACGCTTACACGCTCACACCTGAGCATGAGTTTGACAAAAACCTTAAAACTAAATCAAAAATGTTTGACCTCAGCAAAATCAAAGAAGCAAGAAAAGCGAAAGGCTATAAACAAGAATATCTAGCCCACCTTACAGGAATCCCTCAATCAACGCTTTCAAGGATAGAAAATGGTAGCAGAAGTCCTTCTTTAGATGAAGTCAGTGTACTCCTAAAAGTTTTAGACCTAAGTCCTATCATGTTAATGAAATTTAATTTTTACTATGGCTTGTAAACAAAAAAAGGTCAACCCGTGAGTTGACCTTCTTGATTTCAATATACTAATACTCTTATTCTTGTCCGAAAAACTTAGAAATTGATAAGCCTAACACTCTATTTTTAGAAGTTTCTCCACCTTTATCAATATTAGTAAGGCCATACGAATAGTTTAGGTTAATTACTAAACTTGGTATTACTTCATAACCAACATTTAAATTTAGCCCTGCATCTAAACGGTTTGATTTCGTCAAGTCTAGATCATCTTCCATAGACTGTCCTGCTGCAGTTGACTTAGCTTTGCCAGACAATAAGTATGCGGCATAAGGGCCTGCTCCTACTGTTAAAAAGTCCGTTACTCGATACATGACATTCACTGGCAACTCAATATAATTAAATCTTGCTGTTGTCTCAGATGTGATACCAAACGCACTTCCAGAAGCACCAAAACCTTTTTGAGCATACAATAAACTAGGTTGTAAAAAAAGAGATTCAGATAAATCCATCTCCATAGTGCCGCCTACATGAAAAGCTAAAATAGATTTTGTATCTAAGGAAATTCCAGAAGAAGCCACAGCCATATCCGCTAAGTTTCCTCCTGCTTTAACACCAAATCGTGTCTGTGCTTCAGAAGCAAAAGAGATAGTTACAAAGGTGAGGATTGATAATAATACTTTTTTCATTGTGAATTGATTTATATGATTAGAAATTAAATAAGTGCGTAGTTGAGATGCCAAAATTACGTAATCTAACATTATACTCAAAGACATAAACGAAAAATAATAGCGATTAATGTCTAATATCATTTTCCGTTAAATAGAAAAAGGGATATTGTCCTATAAAAAGCTAAAAAAGCCATAGAAAGCAAAACCCATAAGAGGTAGATTTTCTACTGATAACGATGGAAGAATTGGTTTTTTGAGCCACTTGGATAGCAATATGGAGCAGGCTAAGAGTCCGAAAAATCCTAGCATAACATAGCTGTAAGTATGGCGACTATCCGCTTCTTGAAAGAAAATAGAAGGTATCGTCTCTTTTAATAAGGCTGTTAAAAGGGCATAGCCAATGAGTTGTAAAATAACTTTTGAGGTGATTTTTTCCATGAGGTTTTAGAGGTATTATTGTTAAGATATTTTTACGAAAATATAGCTTCACTATTGAATATGCAAATTTGAAAGGTGTTTTTTCCTAGAAAAATTTCTTCACCAACAAATCAAATACTTCAATTAAAATCAGGATAATTACGACCCATTCGAGGCGAGTGCTTTCTCTATTTTGTAGTAAATCGGTAAAGAGTTTTAGGTTTTCTTGAACAATTTTTAATTTGTAATCAACATCTTGATAACGCATTTTGAGGTCAAGATTACGTTTTAAACCTTTATCAATGCGTTCTAAATGTTCGTCTTCCCAGACTTCTTCGGGAGCATCAAAAATGTATAAATTGTCGATGATGCTGTTTTTGATATTGAGCGTTCGACCAATAAATTTCAGTAAATCTTTTTTGGAATGCTTGAACGTACCCGTTTGTTCGAGTTCGTCGGTAAATTTTTGGGAATCTTGAAAAATTTCTAAAGTCAGGTGTTCGTAATAATCAAGCGATACCGACTGCCCAACGTTAAGCATGACCAGACGGATACTATCTTCCGTAATTTCGGGAATGGTAATCGAATTATATGCCAACACGACAGAAGCCTGTGGATCTACTTGTAGTTCAAAATTTTCTTCAAAAGTAAGGGTCACTTGGTCTTCGGAATACGTCTTGACAAATTTCAGGAATTCGCTTTTTTCTAAATCTCCAAATCCGCCAAAAACAACCACCCCATAACTCAATAAGTACCAATATTTGTTTCCGTCTTCTTTATAAAACAGTTCCGAATTATTAAACAACAAGGGAACATTGGTATAATCTGCTCTAAATTTTTTAAGGTTTATGACCTCTGCAACTTGATAAGCTTCAATTTTCATCGTATTGTTGATTAGACTCGTTTAGTTACAAAGATACAAATTTTAAAGGAGTTGGAAAAAGGTATCAAATTTTCGTAGGTAAGTAGGCATTAGGCATTAGGCATTAGGCATTAGGCAAAAGTATTACCTCTTAACTAAACGGAATAATTAATTGTAGCTTTTATTTAGTTTCCCTTAACG
>JARXAV010000056.1 GCA_029865665.1 Flectobacillus sp.
TCAATAATTCCCCCTCCCGTAATGGCTACGTTTTCGAGGTTTGTTCCCGAAATAGGCGACTGATTTCGAGCTGCTTTTTTCCCTTCGTAATAACCTTCCACTAAATCGTATTGACTTTTATCAGTCGTAAACAACAGTAAAGCAGCCTGTTTGATGTGTAAGTTGACATTACTTTTCAAGACAATTGGCCCAGTCAGCCATGTTCCTTTGGGAATCAACACAACGCCACCCCCTTTTTTAGAACAAGCCTCAATAGCTTTATTGATAGCTAGTGTATTTAGCGTAACACCATCAGCAACAGCTCCATACGTCTGAATACTGATGGTATCCTTCATGAATTTGGGAGCTTGAATTTTAGGTAGATTATCCCAACTATAAGGTTTTGTATTTTGAGCAAATATGGGAGAGGCAAGCAGTATCATTGAAGCCGTTGCCGTAACTTTTTGTAAGAAATTCATTGATGTATAGGAGATTGTTTTGTAGTAATGTTTAACGAAAAGGATGTTTTGATATGAATATACCCTATTCATTCACAGTAAAAATAGTAATAAAAAAAACAGGCATTATCCTTGTCTGACAATACCTGCATATTTAAAAACTTTAATGCTTACTGGTTATAAAATACTCAAGACCGTCAATTAATTACTGACGGTCTTGTTACAACAATTTAGCTAGGAAGGTTTACTTATATTTGTTTATAAATATATACGGCATAGATGTATCCGTAATATCTACATCCTCTACTCTCATTGTCGAACTGTCAACTAGACGCTCATTTTGATGAGATGGGGAATAAGAATCAATATTAAATATGTTAATTTCTAAACGAGAATTCCATCCATCTGGATCCACCCATTGAATTGCATCACTGCTTACTTCAATTTTTTGATAATATCCTGTAGGAATATCAAAAAAAACTTCTTGGTCTTTTGATGTAGAAACAGTAACAGTGTTTACTAAGTCACCATATTGCCCATAAAAGTTAATCGTATAGTTATTAGGGCATCCCCAATAACATCGATCAATATTACTTGTAAAGCCAAAGGAAACACTACTTTGAGCAAAAGAGCTAACGGTACTAATAAAGAAAAATAAGGCAATGAGGGGAAGAAAAATTTTTGATGTTTTCATTTTAAAATAGTTTAAGTTAGAAAAATATATGATGCTAAATTGTTTTCAAATAAGAAATTATAAAGCTTAAATAGACAGTGGTTAAGTAGGTCTTGCTATACAAATTTATGACTATACGTAGAATAAATTGTATATAATTTTCACTAAAGAATGTAGAATATTATCACTAGTTTCAATACTTATAATAGTAAAAAAGTCGCCCAAATTTGAGCGACTTTTTTGCTATTTGAAAGGGTTTAATACTATTGCAATGGGTCGAAAGTACCTCCCCATGTACTATTTTGCATTAATTTAGGATTATTACTCAACGCTCCTGTTGGGAGAGGTAAGAAATAGTATTTATCACTATAATTTGTCACTCGTGACATCAATGAATTTGGAGTGAGTGTTATCGTGAAAAATTTCGTATAAAGCTCATCAATTGGTAATGCTAAGTCCGTAGCAGTAGGAGCTGTTTTCCCTGCCTGAATACTGACAACTACTTTTGTTCCTTTTTTACCATTGTATGTAGATTCTAACAAACGATGACGTCTAACATCCCAAAAGCGTTTTCCTTCAAAAGCAAACTCAATTTGTCTTTCATTAAGAACCGCATCAATCATTTCTTTGGAAGTCATTCCTGCTTTTAATCCGTATAGATTATCTGATCCAGGTTCAATTCCAGCACGTTTTCTTACGCTAATAATTGGAGCATAAGCTTCTGATACTTTACCTGCCCCAGCAGCAGCTTCTGCTAGATTTAGTAAAACTTCAGCAAATCTCAATTCAATCCAGTCAGTACCAGAATAAGTAACTGCACTAATATCAAGTGTTGTTCCTGCCACGTCAGATGTTTGCACTGCTTTTCTACAATAGAACCCTGTATTACTAAAGTTTGCACCATTATTTTCATAACTTGATGTATTTGTAGGAGATGCTTTGTATGTCCAAAGGCGATTGTTTGTCAATCCAGTCATCGGCCATATACATCCATTATAAGCAATTGTTTTTTCAAAGCGAGGATCACGGTTTTTGTAGAATAATAGGTCTGTATAAGCATATTTGCTAGTAGGGTCTGTTACTGCTTTACCATCTTTCATTGGGTAAGCTTTGATTAAGTCCCAAGTAGGCAAATTACTTCCGCTACCTCCTGAATATTTCGGACGGCAAGAGCCTTCCCAGCTACCATTCTTTCTATCATTATCTCCAGTAGAAGTATTATAAACAGTTACAAAAAGGGCTTCAGAGTTACCAGATTCTGTGAACCAAAGTTTTCCATAGTCACTGAATAATGCCACTCCATTAGCTGTACATAAATCAAATGCTTGCTTGTTTGCATCGTAGGCTTTAGTCCATTTTTGAACATCGTTAGATGGATTAAATTGTGGACTAGCAGCATACAATAATACACGTCCCTTTAGAGCAGCAGCGGCTAATTTAGTAACTCGTCCGTAATCGGATGTCGCCCATTTAGCAGGTAGCTTTTCAATAGCAGCATCTAAATCAGCGACAATTAGATTAAATGATTCTGCGGTGGTATTTCTACCAACAAGAGCAGCTTCTCTATTCTCTACGCCTACCGCATACTGTGGCGAAGTGATTAGAGGTACTCCTCCATAAAGTTTTACTAGTTCAAAATATCTCCAAGCTCTTAAAAACAAGGCTTGTCCTTCTAGGCGATTCATCGTAGATGTCGGGAAAGTACCATATTGCTTCAAGTCAGACAAAAAGCTGTTGATATTTCGTATTCTAGCATAGATATTTGAATTTGTATTACTTGTTGGGAACTCACTCACTGATGGAGCACTTTCTGTAATAGTTCCCTCAATAAATTTATTTTCAGTAGATGCTGTATAGAAAGACTCTTCCGTATAAGTTGATCCACCAATGTTACTTAGTAACGTTACACCTCCCCAAGCAGGCAAGTTATCATTATAGATATAATTTAAGCTGGAAGTTGCTAAAAGAGAATCACTAAATACATAGTCGGGAGACATCGAACTAAAATCATCTTTGTCTAGCACTGATTCACATGATGTTAACGCCATACCCGCAAAGAGGATGGCAAACAATTTATTATATTTTTTCATTGATTTCTAAATTAAAAATTCTAATCTGTAATTAGTAAACAGAAAACCTAAATCTATAGATTTAAATTCATCCCCATTGAAAATGAGCTTAATACAGGATACGCCGTATAATCTCCTGAACTTCTTACGTGTTCGTAATCATTGTAAATTACAAAAGGATCTGTTGCTACAAAATACAATCTTGCACTTGAAATATTAAGAGCCTTCATTACTTTAGATGGTAATTCATAAGACACATTTAAATTTCTAACGGCAACACTTGTTGAGCTTTTAAACCAAAAATCAGAAGACAATTTATTTACCGATTCATATTTAGGAGCAGGATATTTTGCATTTGTGTTTTCTTCTGTCCAGTGATCTGTCAAGTATGATGGTAAATTAGTAATGTATTTGTTATCATTTTTACTAGAACTCCATCCCATTTCACGATCTCTCAAGATATTTTGACCGCCAAAACTACCTCCAATATTAATTGCAATTGATAATTTCTTATAGGTTGTTCCTAAATTTAACCCCAATCCGTAGTGATTACTCGACTTGCTACTCAAATAAACCATATCTTCTTCTGTAATGATGCCGTCTGGAGCAGCATAAGAATAATTACCATCTGCATCAGGAGTTGCACTTTTCTTACCTCTAACATCTTCATAGTAAAGCATTCCAGGAACTGGTTTTGTACCATTTACAGTATAAGTTGGGTATGTAGCAAGTAATGCGTCAACATCTGCCTGTGTACGTAACATTCCCAAAGATTTATAGCCTAAGAAACCTAGGTCAGATGAAAGACCAGTTCCATCTCTATATGTCCCCTTTAGTCCTTTATCAAAATCTTTAGTAACGTTTTTATTGTCATACCAGCTCATAAATCCTCTTACTTTATATGACCAATCCTTTGTAATACAATTGCTCCATCCTAAAGAAACCTCTGCACCAAAACCATGCACTTCTAACCAGTTTTCCGCAGGTAAGTTTGCACCAACAGTTAAGGGTACAGATGCCGATGCCGAATTTAACAAATCATAATATTTATCAAAGAAAGCATCAACACCAAAATCTAGTCTATTATTTAAAAATTTCGTCTCAATTCCCGCATTTAATTTAATATCGCTATCCCATTTAACATTCTCATTTGCCATATCTGTTTTCAAGTTGATAGCAGATGCTCTGTTACTAGTATTTGAACCAAAAACCGCTCCTTTACCTAATTGGAAGATATTGTATGATCTTCTATAAGCAAATGCTGCTACGTTATTATCCGTTCCTGTCAAACCTCCTGATAATCTAATTTTGAAGAAATTCATCCATGAAACGTTTTGCTTGAAGAATGATTCCTCAGAGACAATCCAACCCAATGACAATGAAGGGAAAGTACCCCATCTATTATCTGGATGAAATTTAGTAGAAGCATCTCTTCTTACCGCAAATTCAGCTAAATACTTATTATCAAATGAATAGTTCAAACGTCCTACATAAGAAAGAGAACCTGATTCTGATGGAGTTTCTGAAATATTTCCGTTCCCAGGTCCACCAGTCGCAGCAGCTCCAGCAGCATATCCAAGATAGTCAAGTCCACCAGGAATGACGTTATCAATAAATGATTGTACAGCATCTGATTCAGTTTCAGACTGTTCGACTAAGGCTAGGGCAGAAATACTATGCTTTCCAAAATCTCTGCTATATGTCAAGTACCCATTTAACTGATAACTATCTGAATAAGAAGGCTTAACTAATATTCTATCCGAGTTTCTTACTTCAAACTTCTTATCTAATGCTCCTCCAAATATATGACTATTAGTACCTAACATTTTGAATGAGTAAACATTGTATCTCGTACCAAATTCTTTAGACCAACCATTTTCGATATTTTTATTAAAAGTAGCTTTTGCTTTTAAACCCTTAATAAATGGTATATCATATTCTAAATACGCATTAATATTTAGTCCCGTATTTTTATCTCTTTTATAATTATTCAATTTTTGAACTTCAAAAAAATGAAAGTTCGATACAGAATTGGGATTTGTTTCTAAAGGATATAAGTTTGTTGGATAGTCAATACCATCAACATTTACATAAGTAGGCTTAAATGGAGCTACATATAGCAATGAAATATAATCTTTTTCGTTCTCACTAATTTGAGCACTACCACCTTGTTTGTTGAGATAAACATCCTTATTGCTTAAATCACCTGAGATAGACAATCCTGTTTTAACCCCTCTTGCGACATTAATATCTGCACTACCTCTAAAAGTCCATTTATTTTTATTGATTCTTTCAAAGTTACCATCTTGCTCATTGTAACTAATGCCTGCAAAATAAGTTGCTCTGTCGTTACCACCACTCACATTGAAGGCATGACGCATAACGTATGATGGTTTCCATGCTTGTTCCAACCAAGATTTACTATTATCTTTAAAATAGTCTAATTCATCTTGTGCAAAAAACACCTTAGGGTCTGTAGAACCCATGTTATAGCTATTCGAGTATGTCGCTAATTCATAGCCATTCATCATTTTTGGCATTGGCGAATCAGATAAACCATAAGAAGTACTGTAGCTAAATTTAGGAGCACCAGCCTTCCCTCTTTTCGTTGTAACGACAATAACACCGTAGGCACCTCTAGCTCCATAAATAGCAGCAGACGCATCCTTTAATATTGATATGTTTTCTACTTCAGATTGATCCAACGTATTGAAATCATCTTCTGAACGTACAACATTATCAATAACATATAAAGGCGTAGTTGTTCTTCCTGCATCTGCTAAGATACTACTTGCATTTCTAATAGTAATAGTAGCATTAGTACCTGGGCGACTATTACCTCCAGAAACACCAACACCAGGCTGTTGAGCCACCAAAGCAGCACCGAGGCTACCCACAGGAAGATCCTCAATAGCTTTCATATCAATTGTAGCAACAGATCCAGTCATGGTTAACTTCTTCTGTTGCCCATAACCCACAACGATTACTTCATCAATCGCAGCGGTATTATCTTCTAAAACAATGTTAACTACACTTCTTCCACTTACAGATACTTCTTTGGTTTTGTAACCTACCATCGAAATAACCAAGGTTTCGTTGCCCGTTGGTAAGTCTAGTTTGAAATTACCTTCGCCATTGGTAGTTGCACCACCTTTTCCGCCTTTAATT
>JARXAV010000062.1 GCA_029865665.1 Flectobacillus sp.
CATGAAATCGTGATGTGGGATGTGCTTACGGGAGACTTTTCAGCAGATTTGTCACCAGAACGGGTGTTACAAAAGACCTTGAAATATACAGAGTCGGGTTCTATTGTCGTTTTTCACGATAGCTTAAAGGCAGAAAAAAAAATGCTGTACGCATTACCAAGAATGTTACAGCATTTTTCTGAATTGGGGTATGTATTCAGCCCACTAACAAGCCCTCTAGCCCCCAGAGGGGGAACTTACACACGCCAAATAAAGCGTCGATTAAGTTCCCCCTTCGGGGGCTAGGGGGCTATTTTGTCGCAGAATCAATTCCCCCTTCGGGGGTTAGGGGGCTATTACTTCGCCTTCAAATACACAAAAGGAATAATACACTCTTCCAACGAAATACCTCCGTGTTGGAAGGTGTTTCGGTAATGACTCACATAGTGATTATAATTGTTTGGATAAGCAAAGAAATAATCCTGCTTTGTAAACACGTAGCTTGTCGAAACGTTTACTTTTGGCAAAAAGAAACGCTCAGGTTTTTTACAAACCAATACATGATCGTCGTTTTCCCAGTTAAGATTTCTGCCTTGTTTGTAACGTAAATTGGTATTTACCGAACGGTCACCAACAATCTTCACAGGGTTTTGTACTCGAATCATTCCGTGGTCAGTGGTAATGACTAATCGTCCTTTCTTTTCAGATATTTTTTTCAATAAATCAAATAACGGAGAATGACTAAACCAACTGGCGGTTAAGCTTCTATACCCTGATTCGTCTGGAGCAAGTTCTTTAATCATTGCCATATCCGTACGGGCGTGCGAAAGCATATCTACAAAATTATAGACAATCACATTCAATTGATTTTGCATCAATTTTGAGAAATTGTCTACTAACGATTTTCCCTGATTATTATGGATGATTTTGTTGTACGATGCTTTAAAGGTCAAACGGCTACGACGAATTTGTTCTTGTAAAAAGAACTCCTCATATTGGTTAAAACCTTCTTCATCTTCGCTATCGCCAATATCTGCTACCCAGTTTTTAGGGTATTGTTTTTCAATTTCAGAAGGCATCATCCCCGCAAAAATGGAGTTACGGGCATAAGCTGTTGTCGTAGGTAAAATCGAGTAATAAGTCGATTCTTCTTCTACCGAAAAATAATCTTGAATTAAACCTTCCAAAATTTTCCATTGGTCAAAACGAAGGTTATCAATCAACACGAAAAATAAAGGAGAACTTTCGTTCACTAAAGGGAATACCTTTTTACGCATTAAATTATGCGACATTACAGGCTTATCCATTTTAGGGTCGTTTAACCAATCTTCGTAATTTTCCTCGATGAAACGGCAAAAATTGGTATTCGCTTCTGACTTTTGCATGGTCAAAATCTCAGCCATCGACTTGTTTTGAGTACGGTCAATTTCCAACTCCCAGAAAATCAATTTCTTGTTAATCTCCGCCCATTCAGCATAGTCAATACGGTCTTGATACTGCATGGCCAACTGACGGAATTCTTGTTGATATGAGATATTCGTTTTTTCTTCTTCGAGACGTTTTTTATCTAAAATCTTTTTTACAGAAAGTAGTATCTGGTTAGGATTCAGAGGTTTAATTAGATAGTCTGCAATTTTTGAACCAATTGCTTCTTCCATGATATGCTCCTCTTCCGACTTCGTAATCATAATTACAGGCAAATTTGGACGCATTTGCTTGATATGAGGCAGTACTTCAAGACCCGTCATTCCTGGCATATTTTCATCCAAAAATACAACGTCAAACTTGTTGCTTTTCTCTAGTTCATCCAAGGCATCCGTTCCCGAGTTAACAGGTGTAACGTCGTATCCCTTTGCTTGTAAAAATAAAATATAAGGCTTCAATAAATCAATTTCATCGTCAGCCCATAATATAGAGTATTGCATATTGTGCGTTTGTTAGCATTCAGGGTTATACGACATCTGGTATTTCACCAATTCGAAACCCGATTATTCATTTGAGTTTTATAACGGAAGCTACTTGCATTTGTTGTTAATAGCTACTGATTTAAGAGTTTTTAACATTAAACTAAAGTACTTTTTTGAAAATAGGCTTTTCGTCGCTAATTTTTAAATACATTCCTCTTACGGTAGCTCCTGCACCGAAGCCACATTCGGTTCCATTATCATAAAAATCAACGGTAGCACCCTGTTCGGTAAAATTGATTTTTAGCTTGCACTTATCGTATCCATACTGCACATAATAGGCTCGATTCCCCGTAAGTTGGATTGTTTTCTTCTTGATAATAGCATCGCTATGAAGTGGTGAACCCGATAGTCCATGAATGGCAATGGTCACTTTGTCTCTCCCAACTTGTTCTACTTGCATACTTGCTCTTCCTAAGTCACTCGAAAGTTGAAAGACATACGTACCCGTATAACTAGCAATGGGCTTTCGGTTGTAAACATTATGGGTTATTTTAGAAAGTGTTAGGCTTCTTTCTTCTTGAAAATCAGACCATTTAGATAAAGAAACTCCTCTCAGTTTTCCATCATCTTTAACACGGGCGGTATAAGTAGCGAGTACATCCCCATTCGATTTGAATTCATAGAAAAAGACACCTGTTAAATCAGCGAACCCAATCACTTTATTGGTTACTCCAGTATCCTTGTGTTTGAGTGTTCCAAAAACGGCATCACCATCAAAGGTTAAGATAACTCGAATGGCTGCTGCTCCACTTATTAAGCCGTCGTATGCTTTACGATTTAAATTTTGAGCAAAAGATGCTACCTGAAAAATCAGGCAGAAGACAAAGTTGAGTAAAAGTGTTTTTTTAATCATAAATTTATGAGGTAAGTTAAGTAGTTATGCAAAATGTTGAATTTTAAATTACTAGTGTACGAAGGATTGAAAGATAGCATTCTCTGACCAAATTTATAAAATCCTTTTTGACGATGGGCTAACACCCATCGCTAAGATATGTCGCCCTTTCAGGGCTAAGACCGTACATTTTAGCCCTGAAAGGGCGACATACCTAAAAGCCCTAGGTCTCGAAATTTAAATTTATCAAACGTTTCTCAAACCTTCGTACATTACTAATGTTAACTATTGGATTTAATCCATTAGCGTTTTAATGCTTCTTCTAAGTCAGCGGGTACATCAATTCCAAAACTATCATAGGGGGTAATGGCTACTTTGATTTTAAAGCCATTTGCCAGCCAACGCAATTGTTCCAGTGATTCTGTTTTTTCGAGCGAAGCAACTCCTAACGTGGTAATCTTCTCTAAAATATCTCGTCGATACGCATAGATACCAATATGTTTATAGTAATCTGCATGATTTAGCCATTCCGAAGGTTCGAAACCTCTCAAATAAGGAATCGTTTGACGACTAAAATAAATTGCTTCATGTGCATGATTAAAAATGACTTTAGGCGTATTCGGATTAAAGAGCGTGATTTCGTCTTCAATTTTCTTAATAAGCGTTGCCAATTCTGTTGTGCCGTCTAGGGAAGCCGCCAAAATTTCAATTTGTTCTGGTTGGATAAACGGCTCATCTCCTTGAATATTAATCACATATTGAAACTCCGTTCCTGCACCTGCTTCAACGGCTTGTAACGCCTCAAAACAACGGTCTGTCCCACTTGGGTGAGCCTCCGAGGTCATCACTACATTACCACCAAAGGCCAACACATGGTCATAGATACGTGCATCATCCGTAGCCACCACTACCTTTGAAAGCGATGGAGCTTTAGAAGCTTGTTCATATACTCGTTGAATCATACTTTTGCCTGCAATGTCCACCAGTGGTTTGGCTGGAAATCGAGTAGAAGCATAACGAGAAGGAATAATTCCTAGAATGGATGATTGGGTAGTTGACATTATAAATAAAGGTGGTTGGTTAATTATGTACTGCAATTTCTAAAGAAAACTTCTTTTTTGAAAACCAAGTCAGTCGATTTATGAACTATTCCTAACAATTAACTGTACTTTTATGAAGTATATCATACAAATAAGGAAACTTATTTGTTAAGAATGTTAAAAGTAGCCATGAATTTAAGGATTAATTATACATTTGAGCAAAAGATTTGGCACTGCCTTTTTTACGGGCATTATATTATCTTGGAATTAAGAGACGAAACAAAACGAACTGTTCGTTATACGTGCATAGATTTACGAGATAATAACATTTGTTGGGAAAACTTGGATTTAAAAGTCTCTTGGTATCAAAGTCTATCGGAGGTTGTGAACGGTGCTGTATGTATTTATGAATACGAAGCAGAAGATAAGCCAGTTGTTAAACAGACCTTTTGGGTGGACGTGGTGAGTGGCGAATTACGTGACACCATTCAAAATGACAGCGTACCAAGTAGGGAGATAGCTCGTCCTCAAACTCCCATTCATTACATAGAAGAGAATCCGTATTTTTCAGTAATTTTCAACTTTTTGTATCGTTTACTCAAAATTGAAGCTCAAAAAGCAGTAGATTATCTCGAAGTAGGTGACAAGATTATTATTTCTTATTATATTTACCATCAAAATTTACTATTCAATTACCTCTTGGTAACGAATCGTAAACGTGAAGTTTTACTTAATAAACTTATAGCTACCTCCGATGGCATAGGCATCGATACCTTTGTCGTTAGTACAGGTTTGTTGTTATACGTTGGAAACAAAAATCAATTACTCGGTTATGAAATTGAAACCTAGATTTATTTTATCTGTTGTTACTGTTGGCTTTTTGTCAGGAGCAAACCACAACTCGTATGCTTTCGAAATAGCAAAGGATTCTGTTGGTTTTAAAAGAGAAGGTGTGAAAAACTTTGTTCTTTATAAGGTTGGAGCAAAACAAACATTGTATTCGATTGTTAAACGTTATGGAACAACAGTTGCAGAATACAAAGCTGCAAATCCTGGAGCTTCCGATGCAGTGCAGTTAGGTCAGGTTTTAAAAGTTCCTTACCGTGGGATAGTTAAACAAGGGGCGACAAACCCAACTACGCCGGTATACAATGATAAAAACGAAACCGTTAATCCGAACGAAGGACAATACGAACCTGTGAAAATGGTTACGCATGTGGTTGGGCCTGGTCAAACCTTATTTGGTGTAGCGACAAAATTTAAAGTTACCTTAGCTGAGTTACGCAAGTGGAATAACTTGAATAACGATAAGTTAGAGGTAGGGCAAGTTTTGATTGTTGATGCCAAAGAATATGAAAGAGCAAAAGCAGCCAATCAGCTTCCTAAAGATAATGAGTTAATTAAAATTAATCCTGAAACCAATCAGCCAGAACCGTATAAAGAATCTGATGTGAAGCCTAGTACAGAAGTGGCAAAAACAGCATCGGGCTATAAAAAAGTAATTCAAACAGGATTGGCTGAATTGATTGACGTAGAAGATAAGTCGGGTAAATATTTAGCCTTACACCGTACTGCTCCAGTAGGTACATTAATTAATGTGAAGAACTTCTCGAATGGTCAATCCATTTGGGTAAAAGTAATAGGTAAATTACCTCCTGGTGCTGCTAACGATAAGGTAATTATTAAATTGTCACCAAAAGCTTTTGAAAAATTAAATCCAATTGACAACCGTATTAGAGCTGAATTAAACTATATGATTCAATAATATCGGTTGATTTTTTATACAATAAAAATCACTAGTTAGTCTAGTTTATAAGCAAATGCCTAGAGAAAAGCGTCCATTTACAACAGGACATATCATCTTTAATATTTTATATACCTTGGCTTTTCCAGCCATTGCAACCTTCGCTTTTTTATATACAGTGTTGGTGTGGGTATTTTCTGTTCCATCTAGGTTAATTGCTTTTATTGCATCAAAAATAAAATAACGCTCCGATGATTCGGGCAACCCAAAATGACATATACACTTGTGAATGCAAATGTATATGTCATTTTTGCTAAATACCCCTTTGAAAGCGTAGAACCGACAATCCCATCATTGCATACATGAATAATTTTGTTGCCGATTTACTTGAACAGAAATACCTTCAATATAACCAGCCTAATTTTATTCCAAACGATCCCGTTTCAATTCCACATCTTTTTTCAAAAAAACAGGATATTGAATTGATGGGCTTTTGGGCAGCCATTTTAGCTTGGGGACAACGGAAAACCATCATTAATAAAAGTAAAGAATTAATTCAATTGATGGATGGCTCTCCTCATGATTTCATCCTCAATCATCAAGACTCCGATTTGAAAGCGTTTTTAAACTTTAAACATCGGACGTTTAATGCAACGGATACCCTTTACTTTATTGCGTGGTTTCGTGATTTTTATTCCAAACACGATTCGCTAGAGTTTGCTTTTAGCCAGTTTATAACAGCAGACAATCCAACGGTAGAACAAGGATTAATTGGTTTTCATGACTTGTTTTTTAGCCTAGAAGATTACCCAGAAAGAACAAAAAAACATATTGCAACTCCTGCTCGAAATTCTACTTGTAAACGCCTTACGATGTTTTTACGTTGGATGGTGCGTAAAGACGACAAAGGGGTTGATTTCGGAATTTGGGATACCATTAGTCCAGCCCAACTTATTTGTCCTTGCGATGTTCACGTAGATCGAGTAGCACGAAAATTGGGTCTTATTCAGCGAGAACGAACCGACTGGAAAACAGCCTTAGAATTAACCCAAAAGCTGAAAGAATTAGATTCTTCTGATCCCGCCAAATATGACTTTGCCCTATTTGGATTAGGAGTTGAAGGTGAAATGTAAGCATTTACGAGATACTTAATGTAGTCTATAGTTGTAAACAATAATTGCCTTAATTTACCCCTGAAAACTATTCATATAACATAAAAAAACTCAATCATTTATCCCCAATGAACATTACAAAAAGTACTTTTGCCCATTTTAAAGAATACGTCCTCTCGAATCCATCTACAGGAGAATCCGTACATATTTTACCAGAACTAGGTGGTATTATTCGTAAGTTATCGTTACGTAAAGGCAATAAATCATTCACCGTTATTAATTGCGGCGATACGTTAGAAGAGCTACAAACACAACTTTCGTCTTATCCCTCTACCCATTTGTTTCCTTGGGGAAATCGTGTAAGAAACGGACAGTTCACGTACGATGGAAGTACACATCAGCTTCCCTTAAATGAAGTTAATTTACAGAATGCACTTCATGGATTTGTGTATTTTAGCCCTTTTAAAATCATGGAGGCTACGGTGGTAGATGATGTAGCTATATTGGTTTTACGTTATACCTACAAAGGTGGTTATTTTGGGTATCCTTTTCCATTTACTCTTGATATAACCCATTCATTTAGCACAGGAAATGGCTTGACATTGACTTACACTATTACCAATATTGGCACGACTACCATGCCTACGAGTTTAGGCTGGCATCCATATTTTCAATTTGAGGGAGAAAAAGTAGATGATTTATTACTAACTATTCCTTCGACTCATCAGTACCAATCAGATAGTCAGATGATTCCAGTAGGACGTTCTGAAAGACAATTTGGCGAAGCAGTAAGTCTATCGAATGTGAATTTAGACACTATTTTTGCCCTTGAACCTTCGGCAGATAAGCACGAAATTATCTTATCTTCGCCAGCCAAAGACGTAGCTATTCACTTATGGCAAGATGCCGAAGTAAATCAGTTTAATTACTCCATCGTTTACACGCCAGACAGCCGAGATAGAATAGCCATTGAACCCATGACTGCTCCAACCGATGCTCTAAATTCAGGGGAAAACCTCTTAGAAATCAAGGCAGGAGAGGAGTATGTGTTAAATTGTGGGGTTTATTTGGGGTAAGTAACAAGACGTTATTAGTTAGTAGTATATCTGTTATCAGAGGAAGCTCAAAACCAGTAGGTTAATCCATTGTTTCGGTGTAGAAATATTAGCAAATAAAATTGATGGGACTTAGATTTTGAAATGAAAAAATCCGAAAAGTAGCAATAATAAGTCGCAACTTTTCGGATTCTTCCTTTTAAACCCTCAATAACTCCTCTTTATAATTACACAGAATATCAGCGACATCACTTGGTAATAGGCTTTCGTCTTGAAAGAGAGCAGGGAGTTCGTTGCGTTCTATGAATACTCTATTTCCTAAATCTCCGAGGAGGTTTTCTGCTCCTTGACGGGTTGCTCCGTGTAAGTAAATTTTGTCGGGGTCTAAATTTCGATATTGCCCGATTCTAAAAGTGGTATCATATACCGTTAGATCATTAATCCCTTCGGTACTAGCCTTTTTTACGATTACATAAAGGCTATCAAAATCGCTTGCTTCTGCAATTTCGCTTTCGAAACTAACCAATTTTTCTGCAAAATTAGCTAAAGGCGTTCTGCCTATACGACGTTGGTGAAAATGTGTTTTGCCGTTTTCGTCAGTAGCTTTTGCTGCCACTAAAATAGCATCTTTTAAGGTTTTTTGTGCCAGACAAAAAGCAAGCGGATAATCTACTATGGAGGTATCTACTTTGTTTTTATATCGTCTAATGACTTGATCTAATTTCGATTCGTTTATTATTCTCATAAATGATTGATTGCCTAAGTAAGTGTGCTAAATTCAAAATTCATCCGTCTTACTTATCCGTACGTTTTTTCTGATATAATTCAAATTGCTCTGGCGTAAGAATATCCTTTAAGTCTTTGTCTTTATCCGCCTTCATTTTGAGCATTTTCTCTTTAATTTTAATTCTGAAATCCTCCGTTGGTGCTACCGTTCCATTGGCTGTTATTTTCTTGATTTCTTCAAAAATATCAAAACGTTTGAACGCATATTTGATATTGACATCTTCGACTTTGGGCAATTGCTCTTCGGTAAGTTTGAGTTTTTTGGTCATCCAGCGAGTTTCTTCCGTAGAAATTTTCTCAGGGTCAAGGCTATTGTCAGGACGACGAGTTTCCATTCCTTGCCCTGCCTGAGGAATGCCACTACGGTTACCAAAGCCACCTGCTCCCCCGTAGCCGCCTCCATAACCGCCCCCATATTGAGCTATTGTGTTGAATGAAAATATAACGCTTGTAATGAAAATACCAAAGGTAAAAGTCAATTTCGTAAATGATGACATGAGCTAAAATTGATTAATGTTTTTTCGAGATGAGCAAAAATAGCGATATGAAAAGAGTTTTCATAGTTTGTGCAGAAGTATTCACGAATATAGCTTTACAAAGTCAACGACTTGATAAATCGGATGGCTTCTATGTTGAAGGCTTTGGGTTGGTCAATATTGACAACATGTCCCGAATCTTCGATTACGGTAAGACTTGAAGAAGCGTGTTGTTTGACTAGCACGGTAATAGACGGTAAAAACATATAATCTTCCGCTCCCATGATGTAGAGTGTTGGAACGCCTGCATCTTGAATTCTAAAAAAAGCCAACAGTGGATTTACTTCTGCTACTAAACTAAACCAGCGTTTAAATTCTTTCTGATATAGTTTTTTAGCTTCTTTGATAAATAAATTACGTGCTTCTTCATGCTTTTTGCGAGGCATAATTACGAAAGCTAATAATTTATAGAGAATTAAGTAGGGTAAAATAGACTTTAACCAATCGCCAAGATGCATTAACACTTGTCCTTGTAGGTTTAGCTTCATAACTGCCCCTGCTAAAATCATGCTATCTGCACGATTAGGAAAACGCCCCACGATTTCTCGGATGATGATTGTTCCTAGAGAAATACCAACAAAGTGACTTTTTTTGATGGCTAAATAGTCAAGTACTTCCATGACTTCGTCGCCAATGGCATCGAATGAATAGGTTTTTAAGTTCTCATAAATACCTTGTTTCGAACGCCCATGTCCTCTTAAATCAATCAACAATACATTGAACTGACTTTTAAAGTCTTTCAGTTGTTTATACCAAATTGCACTGCTTCCTCCCGCACCATGAATAAAAGTTACCCAAGGAGCATTGTCACTATGAATATGTGTGGTATAATGTAGCATAGTGATAGAACTTGTTAGTTGGCGATTTGTTTTAAAGAATTTAGACTAAAGTAAGTACTATTCCAAATTTCTTTAATTATATATTTTACAAACTTCGGAATTTTATTCGTAAGTACTTCAAAAGGGGGAGTGTGAAAAGTTTTGGAATCTAACGTTTAAATTCCGAAAGACAAATGAAAAAGGGCTTCGTCAACAAACGAAGCCCTTTCTAGTGTAAATCTTTTTTCAGTATTTATACGGCGAAACTCTCTCCACATCCGCACGTACGAGAAGCATTTGGGTTTTTGAATTGAAAACCTTTACCATTTAGTCCGTCTGAAAAATCAAGCTCAGTACCAGCCAAATATAAAATCGATTTTTTGTCAACCATAATTTTTACACCTTTGTCTTCAAAAACCATATCGGTGGTTTGTGGAGCAGAGGCAAAGTCGAGGTTGTACATCAAACCCGAACATCCGCCGCCTTCTACGGCTACACGCACGTTATATTCAGTTGAAAGTCCTTCTTTGTCACGAAGTTCTTTAATTTTTGCTGCTGCGATATCAGTTACTGTTACCATGATGTTGTATGTTTTGTAGCTATTGCTATTGATATTGATTTTTGGGTTGTAATAGAAAAAAGTATTACGTTAACTTCATTCAGTTTGTTCTTACAACTTCAAATAAACACTTAAAGTTCCCGCAAAGGTAAGTGAACTTCTGCCATCATGCAACGGGCAGAGCCTCCGCCATTGCCTTCAATCATTGATAAATCAAAATGCTGGATGCTACAATAACGACTTAGTACTTCAAGCTGCTCTGGTAAAAGGGAGTTATAGGCACAGCTCGACATCACCAAAAGGGCTTCATCTTTGTCATTTTTGACTTCGAGCATATTGCCTGCAAACTGATTCATTTGAGCTAACGAGATCGGAATAACCTCTTTGCCAATAGCCACCAACGAGGCTTCTACAGAAGCTCTAATGGTGGTATCTAAGATGGTATCAAGACAAATAACGGCAAATTTCTCCCCAATGCACATAACTACATTGGTGTGATAAATCTGCTTTCCGTCCCCATCTACGGATTCAAATGCGACAATTTCGTAATCCATTACTTCCGCAAATTGATTCAGGACGGCTTGGTGGGTTCGTGGCGAAAGGCAAGCATACGCTTTTCTATGGACACGGTCTAAAACCATTGAACCTGTGCCTTCTAGGTATTGCTCGATTTCTTCAAAAGAACTCAAATCAATTTCCTGAGTTATTTCAAAATCCTCTTCGAGCGAGTCCAAAATCTCTAAACGTCGCTCCAAACGGCGATTGGGTGCTTGCATCGGGTATAGTACTACAGAACCATCGTCGTGAAAAGAAATCCAGTTATTCGGAAAAATAGAATCGGGTGTATGAGGTTCAGGCGTATCCTCTACCACAATCACGATAACTCCTGACGCTCGGAGTCCTGCTACCATGGTATCAAACTCTTTTAACGCAATTGTTTGAGCTTCGTGTTGCGTAGCTAGTCCAAAGCCTGCATCTTGGAAAGCGTTTGAACCAGCAGTCTGTGGATTGAAGCCAAAAGCCACAGGACGAATCATTAATATAATGGAAGTTGTTTGTGAAGACATAAGTATTCCAAATTCGGGTATCTACCTTAGGTTTATCACCTTTATTAAGCAGAAATGGGTTATAAATAATTAAAAACCAGCTCGTAAAATCGGCATCGACATACAGTGCGAACCACCTCTTGCTCTTGAAAGCTCTGCGGATGGAAGTAAAATGAAGGTATTTTCGATGGTTTCAGGTGAGCGTTTGCCTGATTCAAAATCTTGTAACAAATCAGCCGCACGAATTGCTTCAAAGCCAATAGCCTTGAATGCCTCTAAGGTCTTATCGTTGCGGTCATACCCGATAACAACGCCTTCTTTCACCGCCAATAAATTACACGAATCAGTCCATTGCTCTCTTGCTCCATAAGGAAACTCGTTATTTCCAGAATAAACAAATTTTACGTCTTGAGGTTGACAGCCCAAATCCTGTACTGAAATTTCCATTAAGAGTTCTTCTAAATGTTCAATCTCAACAGGTTTATGCGGACTTTCACGATGGAATTGTACGATTTTTACTCGTTCCGATTTCTTCGTTTTTAATAAGCCAGCCTTAATAAAGGTTTCGTCTAATTGGTCATAATCGCTATTCGCTAAAGAACCCAGCACTACCCACACATTGCGTTTTACTTGAGTGAAAACCGTGTCGATGTGCATGTAATCCCTTTTTTTAGGAATCTTCACCAAACTAATTTTATCGACTACCTTTTTTTCAAAAAGCACTTTAATTACCTGTTTGGCAGCATATACCGAAGTTCTTTCTGAAATACCAATGAGCAAGTGATTTGGGGCAACCATCATCACATCTCCCCCTTCTAGGGTCGATTGGGCTTCGTCGGCTTCTTCTTCTGGCAATAAAAACAAGGTTTCATTGTCAGGAATTTCAATGAGATTATTGCGTATTTCTTCAAAAACGGGGTGGTTATGGAAGATGTACTGAGCCAGCAGCGCTTCTCGTGTACGAGCCTGTTTTTGAGGACGATTCAAGAGAATGTGGTTGTTAATCGTAATACCAATATCTCTGGTAAAAATCATGTTAGGAATAGGAGGGAACAGCATTTCCATCGTAGGCGTAGAGCCTGAAATGAGCGTTTTTGCCAATTCCACAGAAGGTAAACGGAGCAATTCCTCTTGGGTTGAATACCATTCTTGTTCAATGGCACAAGCGGCTGCTACTAATTTCACCCGAATGAGTTCGTCTTCTAAAATATCGGATAGCAATTTTTGGACTTCAATTACTTTATCCGAATTAAAATAAGCAGGAGATTCAGGTTTATAGAAATCACGGCTTTCATCGGCATCAATGGCAGCTAAACGACCTTTGATTTTATCGGGGTCAAGAAAAAACAAGAGGAGTTTTACGTAGTAATCGTACTCGCCCTTTCGCATGGTGTCCAGATGGACAATATCTTCAAATAACCAGTCTTGTGCTTTAGATGGGACAACTTTACCGAGTCCGCTATCAGGACTATGAATTAATAAGCGTTGTAACGTACCGACTTCGGATGCTACTTGTATTTGTTTGTTGAGCATATATTGGTGAAAATGGTTAAGTCACAAGATAGAGAAAAATAGAATAGCTGATTAAAAAAGCGTAAGAAAATTATTTTTTGAAGGTTAATACTGCTGATTAGTATAATTTAGACAAAAAAAACGCTCCTTTTCGGGGAAGAAAAGGAGCGTTTTTTAAGAATTTAAAAGACTATTTTGCAGCCGCAGCTTCAGCTTTAGCGTGATCTTCTAAGAATTTAGCTAAACCGCTATCTGTTAATGGATGTTTCAACAACGCCAAGATAGAAGATAATGGGCCAGTCATTACGTCAGAACCAATTTCAGCACATCTTAAAATGTGGATTGGGTTACGTACTGAGGCAGCTAAGATTTCAGTATCAAAACCGTAGTTATCAAAAATAGTACGGATTTGTTCAATTAATTGGATTCCGTCGTAAGAAATATCATCTAAACGTCCGATGAATGGAGAAACATACGTAGCTCCTGCTTTAGCAGCTAACAACGCTTGTCCTGCTGAGAAAATTAAGGTACAGTTTGTTTTGATACCTTTTTCTGAGAAATAACGTAATGCTTTAATCCCGTCTTTAATAATTGGAATTTTCACCACGATTTTTTCATCTAAAGCCGCTAACTCTTCTCCTTCACGAATCATACCTTCGTAGTCCGTTGAGATAACTTCCGCTGAAACGTCGCCATCTACAATAGCACAGATTGCTTTGTAATGATTGATTACGTTTTCTTTTCCACTGATACCTTCTTTAGCCATCAAAGAAGGGTTGGTAGTTACGCCATCTAAAACACCTAAGTCTTGTGCTTCTTGGATTTCGCTAAGATTTGCCGTGTCAATAAAAAACTTCATAGCTGTTGTTTTTGTAATAATGTTGAACCGTTGAATTCTTCAACAGTTTGGGAAAAAGATTTCTTTTACAAAAGTATAAAAACTGTTTGATAATGCCAGATTTTTTTTAAAATATATAACTGTATAGAACAGTTGTGTATTTCGGATTTAACTTAGGGTGTTTGATTGATAAATGATAATTAATGGCATGATTTTTGCTAAAAGTGGCGAGCTTCTATAGAAATGAATTTTTTGAATGAAAAAATGTAATAAAAGGGTTTTATAGTAGATATGTAGTTAGTATTTAGTGAAATATAATTTAATTGGAATGGATTTTGCTTGATAAATGTTAACCAAAATGAAATTAGAATTGCCGTATCCGCCCTATACAAAGTTTAATAAAAGTTGATTTTTTTCAATTGTTACTACCTAATATTAAACTTTCAAGTCAAAACTAACTGCATTTTCGTTGTAAACTTTTGAGTCTAACAGGCTTGATAATTCGTACACGATATTTTAGTGTACGAACGTGATTTTATTGTTTTTACCACCATTATTAATCGAACCCTTTTATAAACTAACTCATTATGTCTATTTTTAATCATTTATCCTTGTTAAGGAAATGCCTAAACAAACCCTATTGGTTCATAGCGATGTTAATCACTGTGAGTTTAGCCAATCGTAGTTTTGGACAGATAGTAGCACCACAAATCACATCATACGAATCTCGGTGTGAATCAACGGGTAAAGTAGTCGTAAATGGCAATACCTCGTATTTGAATATCCTTACAGGGGGTAATATTCCTGGGCAACTCGGGCCACTATCTGGTAATTCAAGTTCGGTGGTATTTAACAATCTACAAAAGGGCAACTATACCTTAACCGTTATTGATCCTAGTACAAACGAAGAAGCAACTTATTCAGTAACTGTATCTGGGAACTATGAACAGAACTGGATTTTCTCTGCTAATATAGGTTACACCCCTTGTAGTGCAGGGATTCCAACAGTTAAGATTAATAACTTTACGATACAGAATGCTGGGTCAAATCAACAACGATCGCCTTATAAATATCGTATTTCTTCTAAAGGCGGAAGTTTAGCAGCCGATGGCTCAGGTTCTCCAGCTTTTGCGAGTGTTAGTGAATTTAGTTTGCCGTATCCATCAGGAGTGGGTGGAAACTACGAGCTTCAGGCAATCGATTCATGTGGTAATTTCAAAACTATTAATGTCTATGTACCTAACTCGGCTCCTGGCCCATGGGTGAATTCAGCCTTTGTTAAGTTCAATAACTGTGCTGGAGATGCAGAATATAAGTTAGAAGCAGGAGGAGCCAAAGATCCTTATATTTTTAAAATTAAGTCAGGGCCAGATCAAGTAGGAGCTACTCAAACAGGCACATCTGTTTCGTTTAATTTATTAGCAGAAGGAACGTATGTTTTTGAAGTGATGGATCAATGTGGCGGGGTTTCAGAACATACGGTCTATGTGAAAAAATATTCAAGTCCTAGTGTTCAAACTTGGAGTGCGTTTGGTACGTGTACACCTCCAACTACTGGAACTGGAGCACTTCGTATTTGGATAGATCAGAATAGCGTAGGAATAGGGCCTGTTCAGGTTTCAATATCAAGCCCTTGTACCAGTTTGCAAACAAAGTTAGCGGTTACTGATTATGCTTGGAGTACAACCGACTTTGACAATTTGCCTCGCCCGTGTACCTATACCATTACAGCAACAGATGGTTGTAATAAAACTTATACAGGAGATATTTCATTGGTTGCACCTGCTATTGGATCTATGCAATGCTATAAATATTACAATTGTCCTGATAACGGTAGTACCGATTATAAATTATCTATTGGATATTTTGGTATTCAGTATAACGCAACACCGCCTTTTACGATAGAGGTAATCGATAGTACTACAAACCAGTATATACCTGGATTTCCATTAATCAAAAATGATTATGCGGAAGTATATCCTGCTTTACCACAAGGTAAATATTACATCAAAATCACAGATGCTTGTGGAGCGACGTGTGCGGATTCTGTTTATATTCCTAAATATGAAATGCCTACGATGAGTGTTGACGTAAATAATCGTTGTTTTGGAGCGGGGCAGGCGAATGTAATTGGTATTAATAATCGAGAGGCATTTGCCAATTGGAATGAGCA
>JARXAV010000074.1 GCA_029865665.1 Flectobacillus sp.
GTTTCACCTACCATAATGATATTGGATTTTTCAATCTGAACATCATCGTTGGCAATTTTAGGTTGCATCAAACGCTTATAGTGGTTATAAACAGCTACACACAAGTGCTTTTTGGCATCATCCTGGCCAATTACATATTGGTCAAGGAATACCTTCATATCCATTGGCTTAATTACGTTATAAGCAGCTTTTTTGACTTTTGCACCTTTGCCTTTGACCGGGCCGTTTAATTCCTCATTCAATAAATCATGTGCTTGTTCAATACATTCGCTACAAACATGACCATCTACACCTTGCAGAAGCATCTGCACGTCATTTTGAACTCTACCACATAGGGTACAGTGAGCTTGTTGTTTTTTCATATACTTGTCACAACGAAAGCGTTGCTAGACTATTTCATTAGATGCAAAGCACCAGACAATTCGTTAATACTACTTACAAAAGTACGAAGGATTTATAAATTTTGTATTTGCCTTCTTAATTAAACTCCTGTAAAAGAAGAAATGCTTATCTCTGCGGTAACAGAAATAAGCATTTCTCAAAAAAATCATTTAACGCTTCATTCTTAACGACTTAATACTTCGTCAATCAAGCCGTATTCTTTTGCTTCTTCCGCACGCATCCAGTAGTCACGATCTGAATCTCTTTCGATTTCTTCGAACGATTTACCTGAATGTTTTGCCAAGATTTCGTACAATTCTTTACGAATTTTAACGATTTCACGAGCCGTGATTTCAATATCACGAGATTGACCTGATGCACCACCAGAAGGTTGGTGAATCATGATACGAGCGTGTTCTAAAGCCGAACGTTTCCCAGCAGCACCACCAGCCAACAATACAGCACCCATTGAAGCAGCCAATGAAGTACAGATAGTAGCCACGTCAGGACGGATATAGTTCATGGTATCGTAGATACCCAAACCAGCATATACCGAACCACCAGGGCTGTTAATATACATCATAATATCCTTCTTCGCATCTGTTGACTCCATGAACAATAACTGAGCAACAATAATATTAGCCATATAATCATCCACAGGAACACCCATGAAAATGATTCTATCCATAATTAAGCGAGAGAAGACATCAATCTGAGCAAAACGCATTGGACGTTCTTCGATGATATATTGAGTCATATCCTCTACAAATGGGCGGCTTGTACCCCCAAAGTTTGCAGCACCATCACCCGCCATGTTCATATATTGATCCACTGCCAAGCCGTTCAACCCTCTATGATGAACAGCATATTTTCTAAATTCTTCTGAGCTTAATTCTTTTGGAAACATAATTTGTCTATCGTTTTAATTCTATAATCGTAAAACTGTTTATTTCATAAAAAGGTTCTATTCACCTATCACAAAAGCAAATATGCAAAATGATTGAAATAATCCTAACGAAATTGCCTTTTTTTGTATAAACAAAAAAACTCCCTCTATGTTTTAGGCATGAGGGAGTGGTTTTTCATTGTTAATTAGTACAAGTGGTTAAAATTTTCTTACATTTTGAAAGGCAAATACCAGTTGGCAGGATCCATCAATTTGGCACGAACAGCCTCCGCATTTGGATTATTAGCTTTTTTCAATTTGTTATATACTTTATCTGCCAAGAAAGCAGGGTCATTTCTACGAAGAGCCACACGAACTAAATCTCCCCAACGGTGTCCTTCAAAAGCTAATTCTAAAGCACCTTCTGTCACGATAGCGTTTTCGATAGACTCAGTATTCATCGTTGCAAAAGCATCTGTATTTTTCAAATACGCTCTACCTCTCACACCCACATTGTCACGCCAAATACCACGATAACGAGGAATATCCCCTAGTCTTCCGTCGAACTTATATACAGGATCGACATCGCCCATTCCATGTACGTTTGTCACATCAGTTCCACTGGGTACAGGGAAGTTACCTCTGACTCCATTATTCAGTAAAGCGTAAGCAAGCTGAGAACGTTGATCTCTGTTGGATGCTTCTGCTATTTTTAGGTGAACATTAGCTGCTCTGTTCAAGAACCAGCGACCATTTTTACGGTAAATACTTGAAGTCAAGTAAGAGTTTAAACCCACTGTTCCATCCAATGAAGGATTTAAGTAGTAATATAAATGCTTAGTTGCAACGTAGTCAGCACTACCATTAATTTTTTTACATGACATTATTTTTCTAGCGTCATAGGGAATATTATTAATCTGAGTTTGGGTATCCCAAAGAGCGATAGCTTCATTTGATGGTTTCAATAAATAGCTTCCGCCTAAAGTAATAGGTGAGAACAATTCCACAAATGAATTATCTGGCGAAAATCTGCTATCAAAAGGTAACATCCACAACCATTCAGGGTCATTACTTGTGTATGAAGAGAAGCTCGTAAATCCAATCGAGGAACGATCTTTCGAAAATATTGAACGCCAGTTGAAGTTATTATTATCTAACAAGGTAGAAGCATCTGCCACATTAGAATACCCTACGGTGATTACTCCCATTCCGGAAGTCATAGCAGTAGCTGTAATTTTATAGCAGTTACTAGTTGCATTTAAATTAGTTTCTAATGGTTCCCATTCAGTCCCTCCATTTAATTTCTCAACTCCTACTGCATTTCTGTATTGAAATACTGCTTTACGATATTGATTGTCCCAAAGGTATAAATCACCTAATAAACAACGTTTGTTAATAAAAAACAAACGAGATGCATAAGTATCTAAGCCATTTAAAACCAATGGATTTTCAGCAGTATATGGGTCTAAGTAGGCACTTTGTACGGAATGAATTTCCGCAGCACCTGGAATCATTTCCATGTCTTTGATTAATGCTTTCACTAAGGCAGGTAATGACAATCGAGGTAAGTCAACAACTGCTCTAGCATCTTTCACGGTTTCCAATGCCTCTGTCACATAAGGAACATTACCGAAGTGCATTCCTAACTGTAAATAGATGTAAGAACGCAAGGTAAGTATATCGGCTCTGCGTTGCTCGTATTGCTCACTAGTCAAACGTCCTGATTCCTTCATAATTTTGAAGTTTTTCAGGGCATCATTAGTGTTTAGAATAACTTCATAAAAAGGACGAGGATTAGCATAAGGATTACCCTCTTTAACATCATGGTTATTGATTTCTCTCAAAGCCATATCTGCATTACCAGTTACATCCAACAAATCAGCTCTTAGCTCATTAAGAACGGTATGTTGCTTAGAAAGGGCTACAAATTTACCATAGATACCAATGATGGCAGCATCGGCATCTTTAACATCTTTGTAAGCTTGTGAGGCAACAAGCACTTCTTGGGCTGGCTCTTCAAACAGTGAAGAACAACTAGACGCTCCTACTAATAGTCCAGCAACTCCCAATGAAAAAAATATTTTTGTGAACGTTGATTTCATCTCAAAATTATAATAAAACTGTGTGAAATAATTCAGTAGAAGTAGCTCCTACTGAATTATTAGGATTTGATACTGAATAAATTACAACCCTAGTTTAATACCTAAATGGAATGACTTCTGGATTGGCTCTAGCATATTATCCACCCCTTGTCCATACAATGAATTAGTAGCACTAAATTCAGGATCATAGCCTAGGTAATTCGTCAAGGTAAGTAAGTTATTAGCTGTTCCATAAATTGTTACAGACTTTAAATACTCTTTGTTCAAGTTGAAATTGTACGACAATGTTAACGTTCTCAAGCGAGCATACGAACCATCTTCAATCCAACGAGTAGAGAAACGTCCATTTTGTAGTGGGTCACCAAAATTTGCTCTTGGAATATCCGTCATTTGCCCTTGAGTTCTCCATCTATTAATCAAGGCATTTGTTTGATTTTCATAAGAAGCTCCTGATTCTAATTTTCTTCTCGTATAATTATACACTTCGTTACCATATACAAAACTCACAAGGGCATCCAATGACCAGTTTTTATAGGTAATTCGGTTATTTACACCACCATAAAAATCAGGATTCGGATTACCAATCACTTGATTGTCCTTTTCATCAATAATTTTATCTCCATTAACATCTACAAAACGTACATCTCCTCCCTTAAAAGGCATATATGAGCCATTTGCTTGTAGGGTTGTTAAACCTTCTTGTGCAGCTTCAGCATCCGTTGCATAAACACCTTTTGCCACTGTTCCATAAAATACATTAGGAGCTTGTCCAACAGTCGTCAAATAACTTCCACCCGTAAAGGCAGCATTGGGAGCGACAAAGTTGTCTGGCAACTGATCTACTTTAGTTTCTGATTTAGCGATTGTAAGTCCTAAGTCCCATTTAACCTTTTGTTTGTTAATCAATTTGAGGTTCAAGGTAGCTTCAATTCCAGAAGTACTCATAGCTCCCTCATTGGTTAATAAATAAGAAGTCAAGCCCGATGTAACAGGTGCTTTCGTGTAAACAAGCATATCAGTCGTTTTGTGACTAAATACATCAACACTTAAAGAAAGACGTTGCTTTAACGTAACCAAATCAAAACCTGCATTTAGCTTCGTTACTGTTTCCCATTTCAAAGCAGGATTCGCTACAGATCCTACAACCAACCCTTGTATTCCGAGTAAATTCTGCCCTGTAAAGTATTTTTGATAGGCATAATTTCCGATATCATCGTTTCCAACACGTCCAGCAGAGGCTCTTAGTTTCAAGAAATCTACGCCTGAATTACGCATAAACTTTTCTGAAGAAAGTACCCAAGCCAAGGTAGCAGAAGGCATAAAAGCAAAAGTAGAACTTCCTATCTTCACTGCTTCAGAAGACTCAATTTGTTTTCCAAAACGAGAAGACCCATCTAAAGCCGCATTAAGACTAACAAAGTATTTGCCTGAATAGCCATAGTTTACGTTCAAATACGTATTCAACCAGTTATAGCTTCCTACTCCGCCCTTTATCTGATTGTAAAGAGGAGACGTATTTTGAACAAAGGTAATTTCGTCGATAGCGGCATTGTACGAATAAATCAAGTCCTGTTCGGCAGAAGAACTAATAAATCGAACTCCTGTTCTCCCAGAAAGATCATGCTTATTGGCAAATGTCTTGTTGAAACTTAGGTAGGTTTCGTTATATAAATTAAAAACCGTTTTAGCTAAAGCACTTGCTCCACGTTCCGCCAAAACACTCTTTAACGTATCTGGCACTAATCCATAACTAGGGACAAAGTGATTCTCGGTGGTTTTATCAAAAGTAACCGCAATGTTAGTTCCCAAATCAAAAGCGGCAGAGAGTTTATATTTAAAATCTAACATTCCTTGAAAACGGTACGAGCGGTTAGCTCCTATCACATTCTGAGCTGCTACAACGGGGTTTCCAACATTAAACACGTCCGAATCTGTAAAACGAGGTGAAAACACTCCTTCTGCATTACGTTCTTTATCTGTTAAAAACGGCGATTTCACTAATGCTAGATAAATCGGGTTTGTTTTTAAAGCCAAGCCCAAATCTCTGCTAGTCGATTCATTATAGCCAAAACTTAGATTGGCAGCCGCAGTAAGACGACGAGTAAGATTTAAGTCGGCATTGAATCGAGTGCTATATTTCTCTAAAGTAGAACCTTCAAGGCTATTTTTATTCGACATATAATTCATCGACAAGGCATATTTTGCAATGTTATCTCCCCCTGTAATGCGGAGATACATATTGGCAAAAGGACGAGCGGCGTTAATCTTTTTTTGCCAATCCGTTTCGTTATGATTAGCATAATAATTAGGACTGCTAGGACTATCATTCATATATTCCTGTGCTTGTATCTGACTGTTAGATAATCCTTGAGAAACCATCAAGTCATTCAAATACGTTCTAAAATTACCTGCATTCATTACGGGTAACGATGTCGGTGTGGTGTTTACTCCACCATACATAGCAAAATCAATTTTTGTACCCAACTCTTTAGCACGAGAAGTCGTAATCAAAATGACCCCATTAGCAGCTTTAGTACCATATAAAGCCGCAGCAGAAGCATCTTTCAAGACCGTAATATTGGTAATATCACGTGGGTCAATATAGCTAAAAGGATTATCAAAGAAATTATTGATTGTAGATTCCCCATAGATGGCAGCATCATAAATAACCCCATCCATCACTATCAATGGACGGTTTGTTCCTTGAATTGAATTATAACCTCTCAAGTTCAAAAATGCACCACTATTGGCTGTTCCTGAATGACGAATCGCCTGTAAACCTGCAACTCTACCCTGCACGTACGTATCTGGAGTTTCTGTAATGGCAGACCAGTTATCAGGCAGTGATAGACTTCCTGCGGCATCGGTACGATAGTAATCAGAAACGGATGTGGTAGGTAGTTTATACGTATTCTCAATACCATCAAAGTCGGAAACAGTGATACGTAACGTCTTTTGTCCCCTAATGGCTACATCATACGATTTATAACCATAACCTTCTACTCCTAATACGACTTGATCATTAGGTACTTTTATCTTAAAAGTACCGTCCTCTTTTGTAATTACAGAACTTAGATCACGATAGAATATACGTACTCCAGAAATAGGCTTTTGGGTACTAGCACTCACGACTACCCCTTCTACTTCTAAAGAAAAACCTTTCTTTGGGTTCGATGGTACCGTTGTTTGTGCTTTTTTGACTATTTTTTTCTGTTGAGCAATAGCTACTTGCCCAAAAGCTAACCACCCTCCCATCAACACAGGTGCAATGTACGTTTTGGGAAACACTTTTATATTTTGTATGAAATACTTCATTGATTATCGATTATAAATGAGTGAAATATTAAAGCACTGGTTCTAGTCTGATATAATCTAGTACTAAAGCACCTGTCGTATTAGCTGTTAAAAACATATCTAACTTCCCAAATTTTGAAGGTGTGTATTCTCCTAACAGTACTTCCGAATAGTTTTTTGCTGTCAATGCTACAAAAGGGAAACTAGTATTCGTCGCTGTTCCCATTACTAATCTCTGAGAGATGGTAAAAGTGGCTGTTTCGGCAGTCGCAGTATTTGAGTTATACAAATCGTTTACGGCAACCCAGTACACTTTATATTTCATCACAGGTAAATTTGGCACGGAGTAACGTAAAAAAAATCCAGATGCACCATGACCTACTACTTTAATTTGTTTGAATAGCCTACCACTTACAGGGTCTTTCATATCTTTAATGGCAGCAATCGTAGTCGTAAGATTGGCAGGGAGTAGGCTTCTACCCATAAAGTTTAACTTATCTGTCGCACTCAAATTATTATACAAAGCAGTAGTAGGGACAACTCTAGTGCCTGCCCAGTTTTCACCTTCCACCACAATCGATTTAAACTTATCGGCAAGGTTAACCGTTATTTTATCCAACACATAGACTGTTCCATTACTGACAGTGATGGTTTCTTTGATTGCGGCCTTATCAATAGTTAGTTTTACACCCAACTTTGATGTAATAGTTGCTGGCAATTTATCCGAAGCATAATCACCCTCAATCACGAAGTCCTTCAGCGTATTCAACGATGCCTCAATAGCGGTTGTGTCTCCACCTGCCTTGTAGTACGGTGTCAACTTTGCCACTTCTGTTGCTAGAGCAGCATCAGTCAACACAAAATAAGTATAACGCTTCGACTCGTCAGATAAATCACCAACTAGTTTTGTAATTCTGGCGATGCTATCAGCAACAAATCCATTTTGCTTGTAACTTCCTCGTGTATTTGTGATAAACTTAGACAAGGAAGGTTTGGCTTCAATAAAACCTCCCATTGTATTCAATACTCCATTTCCTACAAATACAGAACTAATTACTTTAACTCCATTAATCATGTCACCACTCATACTTACGTATTTTCCATTTACCAATGGGAGCAATTGCGTAGTGGTAGATGCTGCATTTACTTCATTTGCTTGAAAAGCAATGTGATTACCGACAAAGGTTTTCAATGCACTGGTATCATTTAAAATACTCGTACTTAACGATGCCAAAGCGGTATTGGTAGGAGCATATACTGTAAAATTTTTGGATGATGCTAACAATTTATCATATCCTGTTTTCTCCAATAATGATTTAAAGGTAGAAAGTTCAGACTGACTAGATACTTTAGCAATCAATGTTTGGGTCGCATTGTCATTAGTACTCATTAAGCGATCATCCCAGTTTTTGCAAGAGATCATGCTTAAAGTCACCATACACAAGACCAATAAATAAGAATATCGTATAGTCATTTTCTTTAGAAGAATGGTGATGCTCATAACGTTACTATGAGCATCACGTTATTATTAATAAACTAATGAACCGTCTATGTTGTAACGAGGCGAAATTTGGTT
>JARXAV010000128.1 GCA_029865665.1 Flectobacillus sp.
ACCATCATCAACACTTGTTGAATCTAGCCCCAAAAACTCACGAAGAATACGTTCTTTGTATTTTTTACCAATGATATTAATTTCCTTGATGAAATTCTCATAAGTACCAACACCACCAATCATATCCCAAAATTCATCCCCGATTAATACAACCTCATCTTCTTGCACATTAAACCATCTTCTAGTAAACCCCCAACTATAATCTTTTTTTTGACCATGAGGATTATAAGGTAATGCAAAATAGGCCCCTTTTACTTGGGGAGGTTCCATTGATAATAACTTGAATATCTTTTCTTTACTAACTTTAGTCTGGTCACTATTGGGTAGCGGTCCTTTCAACTCAAAAGCGTAACTTTCACCAGTTATCTGACTAAAAATGAAAATATCACAGGTGACAGAGACAGGTATCGGTTCACCTCCTCCTTTTAGGATATAAGCGATTTCTTGATTCCAATTAGGTTTCTGTCGTTGTCCAGATTTCTCAGAACTTCCAAGCCTATTCAATATTTCTTGAATTCTCCTTAAACGTTCACTTCCGATATTTCCAGTAATCGTATATCCCATTATACAATGACCATGAGTTTCTAACGCAACGACTTTGGCTAAATTTTCCCATAACTTACCAAAAAGAGTGACAAATCTTCTTTCAAAGTGAGATCCCTTGAATACTTCATCGGGTACCAATGCTGCATACAAAGGTTTCATTGCATGATGCTCCTCACTGATAAACGGGTCCTCCTCCAAGACTCGAATCATCGTTCTTTCCATCATAGTACTCACTACCTGATTTATTGCATCTGCTACACGCTTCTCTTGTTCTGTCATCTGAACACAAATTTATCTCATAAAATAACGAATATATCAAAAATGATTATTCTTTACGAGTTTACCTCTATATTTCATCCCCTAAAATCCAATCCCTACCTTTTGTAAAAACTTAGAGGAGAGTTTTGATTTACTGGTGATATACCGAATGCTTGCTCCAAAATAGGGTGCTGTTGCGGGGTATTCCGTACTGATATTATCGCCTGAAGCATTGAAGTGCTTGATTTGTCTAAACCCAACAAGTCCTCCTTCGAGGCTCACATTGAATACTTTCAAAAGATGAGCGTTTGCTGCTACGGTAAATTTCACGTGTTGGTAATTTTCTTTTCTAGGTAGTTTTTCGTTATTAGCAATTTCCTGAAAACCTGCACTATAGCCTCCTAAAACAGCATTTCCGCTCACATTAAACCATTCATTTACTTTACGAGTCACATTTGCTTGGAAAGGCAATAAACCTGAAATATGCCAATCTGATCCTAGTTTTTTATTAAAGCCAAAAATCGGAATGATTCTAAACTTTTGATTGTAAACAATGGCTGTACCATAAAGAATTTGAGAGTTTAATCCGAAAATACGCATCCGAGCAGCTCCTCCCCACAGAAATGGCTGTGGCGAGAAAAAGGTTTCGTTGGACTCCGTTAAACCTAAACCTCCTCCGTATAACCAAAACTTATCTCGCAAACTGGCTTTGAGTTGAAAAACTCCTACCGTCGCACTCTTATAACCACCTGTTGGGCTTTCTTTACTATCAACTGTTGGATTAATTTGAGCAAGGTTTGCTACTAAAAAGGAATGTTTTGCTTGAATATCCCACTTTTTACCTATACCAATGCCAACATTGATGTCAGTACTAAGCGGTATAAAACCAAGAATAGAACTACGGGTCATTCCGAAACGATGTGTACTTCCATAACTGGTTGATGGGATTGTTTCTGTACTGAGTGTTACGTTGGGATAAAAAATTTGACTCAGGCTGTTATTTTGAGCCGAAAGTTTTGCAGAGGTATAAAGTAATGCAAGAACAAAAATAACTAGTTGTTGTTTTTTCATGGGCTTTGATTAAGTTTAAGAAAAAACGCCTCAGCCCATGAAAAAGTATGGTGTTCATTACCAATTAACAATAATTTTAATCAAGTTTAAACAGATTATGTCTTTCAATCACAGTCAACACTCTAGTTTGGTACATTTTGGCATCTTGTTCAGTAAAGCCTGCTTTTGCTAATTCAAAGATGTACGTAGTTGCTGCCACTTTTTTACTTGTTCCGCTTGCTATTCGCTTTTGATACGCCTTACCAACTCCTGAATAATCCTTTTGCCATAAACCAGATTTATGACTTAGCACTTCTTCTACCAAAAAGGTGATACAATCTTTGCGAGAGTCAAAGTGTCTATACCAATTATCAACCCTACTCACTTCATCAAAAATATACCGATCTTCATCTCCACTAATTACTTTTGCCTTATTTGATACACTAGAAACCCCTTTCATCTGAATGGCTTTTGGAGAGTTTCGCCACCATTTCAATCCAAAAAAATTATTGGCCATGATTGCATTACGACTATACCCATAACCACTTTCTAAAATGGCCATTCCCATAATAACACTAGCAGGCAGATCATTCTTTTTAGCAATATCCACTACATCCTCTTGAATTTCTTTGATAAACTGTGCAGACTCTTGCGGCGTTGGATGACCAATAGCTGTTTTCTTGGCATTACTATTTCGTCCAGCACTAGGATCCTCCTCTGGCGTTGGCGGAAATTTATAATTACTGTAAGTAAGCGGCACCGAAGCCTTTATACTTCCGTTGGATAAATAAGCAGGTGCATCCGCCGTTTTTAAGGTAATCGTATTTTTAATAGCCTCTCCAGAAGTCATTACAGACAGGTCTCCCTTCAATTCTGAAACCACTTCGTTCTTACTATTTAACGCTGTGAAAGTTAACTTTTTCAACCCACTATATTTAAAAATAAAGACTAATTCTGCTCTGTTTTTAAACATAGAAGCAGTACCTAAACTACTCCCATTCACAAAAACCTTGATAGCCTCAACATCATCTCCAGCACTAAAAAGGAAGGTAGTAGTTTCATTCACCATGACGCTGGTTGGATAATCAACTGTCATTCCAAATTTCTGTGGAACGGCAAAGCTATTTTTAAAAGCAAAAAGAATTAAGAAAAGGAACAAGCCTATTTTTCTTTCAACGTATGGAGTAATTATCGTGTTCATATTGCTACTTTTATGTACATTAACGTGTTATGCGTCTTAATACTTGTGGCACTGTGTGTTAAATTGTATTAGAAAAACTAGCATAAATCAAGCCAAAATAGCAAGCAGACGATAAAGTTTCTGGATTATCGTATAAATTAACCAAGAGTACCTCTCCATAATGTGAAAGATACTCTTGGTTTTACCTTATTATTCAATCGTAACTACACCTGAACCGTTATAACTTCGATAGTCACCGTTATACATGGCATCAGCACTTACTGTCCCTCTTACATATTTCCCTTTTGATACAGCTCTTACTAAATAATAGAAAGTTTTTGACCCACTGTCTATGCTTGTAAAGAAGTTGATTCGGTCGTCTCTAATGTCAAAATGTTCTGGTGTAGTTTGATCTTTAATCCAAGTCATATCACGGTCAGCGGTCAGTCTTGGGTTTTCAATTTCAAAGCCTGCTGGTAGCATATCTGTTACCACAATGTTATGAACAGGTAATGAACTCGAAAGCGTTACTTTCACCACAATTAAGTCATTTTGCTTGAATTTCGTTGTACCAATCGCTTGTCCAGCACGAGAGAAATACGAGCGTCTAACTTTCAAAGTATTATCTAACTCCTGCACTTTGCCCGATGCACTTAGTCCTTCTGACTGAGCAAAATAGTACAACGTTCCTCTTCCAGAAGCTCTTACGATACTCGGATTTCCGACTTTCGTTAAGGTCAAGTCTGCTCCTGTAAAATTGGTTACTATTCCTGCACTGGATACTGAACCTGTCACCGAACTTGACGCTGCTTTCTTGGCTAATTTACCCAAACTTAAAAAAGCAAAAGCTTCTTCTTGAGTATTTAGCCACGGCTGAATCTTTACTGCTTGCGATAACTGACGAGCCAAACTTGGAATTTGTAAGTTGTTCGGGTCGGAGTCAATTAAGGTATTCAAAACCAACGCTTGATCTCTAATGGGCGAACTAAAACTGTAATCCGTCTGACGGTCGTAGCGAGTATTGATATAATTTTTCGGTAATAATGCCGTGTAACTTTTACCATCGCCCACAAGGCTATAAGCTGCCGCCAATAAATAGCGTTCGTCTTGTGTTAACAATTGCTCATTTGATTTATAATAATTCATTACTGAGCGGTTTGCTTTTCCTGCTAAAGCCAACACGTATAAGCCATAAATTCCTTCACGACTGGCAATCACACGAGTAATGCGATTATTATTTTCGTCGTAATAAGTATCGTTACTAGTTTCTCGTTTGTTGGCTCTGTTGTTGAGGTATTCCAACAATCTGCCTAAGTTGGTGGCATTTACTTCATAGTCTGCCTTCTGGGCTTCAATCATAAAATGACAAGCGTAGGCAGTTCCCCACCACGATTCGGTATCTGAACCTTGCCAATATGCCAATGCTCCGTTCGACAACTGCATGGTTTCTAATTTATGAATGGCGGCATTCACATTGGCTACGGGATTCAATTCGTTTTCGCCCGATTTCATGTAAGGCTTTTTGCCTTTCTGCATTAATGCCACAAAATCTTTGAAGTACAATTGTGGAAAAGCCTTTGAAACCGTTTGTTCCACACAACCATGTGGATAACCCAATAGGTTGTCGAATTTGTCAATAAACTGGGTAATTGGCGACTTGCTCACCACCAATTGCGATTTTACGGACGACGGAATAAAATCAGGTAAGCCAATCGAAACGTTTGCCATTTGTCCCGCATTAACAGCTCCCGAACTAGTCGTTTTTATCAACGAAGAAGCTGCTCTCACTCCCAACTCAACACGCTCGGTAAAGGTTTCTTTTAAGCCATTGACACTAATCATCACGCTTCCGTTTCCTGTATTGGGTAAGGCTTTTACGGCAAAATAAGCCCGTCCTTCTTGTTCGGCAGGAATGACCAATTTTTGTTGGCGAATACCAATCATGCCAACACTTCCTGTTGTAGTAATGGTAGCGGTCACACTAGCGTTCTGTTTGGTGGTATTGGTAATGTTTACGGGTACTTGAATTTCATCATTTGGACTGGCAAAACGTGGCAAAGCCGTGCTTATTACCAGTGGGTCTGCGACTTTCATATTTTTAGTTGCCGAGCCAAACGCATGGTCTTTGTAGGCAACCGCCATAATACGAAGATCTCCCGAAAATTGGGGAATGTCGAAACTAAACTCGGTCGTTCCACCTAAACCCGTTTTGACAATTCCCGACCAAATGGCTACCAAATTCACTCGGCTATTGGTCAATGGATTCACTCGTTTTTCTAAATCATAACCATCTCCCCCCGTACTAGACGACCCTCTAATCGAAAACTCAGGGAATAAGAAGGGGTACAAATCGTAGCTATTAACTTCTAATGCCTGTTTTTGGTAGAAATAAGCGTAAGGATCAGGCGTTTTGAAGTTTTTCAATTGCAAGATTCCTTCATCCACTACAGCAATGGTCAATTCGGTATTGGCTTTTGTTTTAATGGTAATATGTTGTTTCGTTTTTGAACGAGAACGCTCTACTGCTACGATTTCAATCGGCAATTGATTGTCCGTATCTTCTACCATCACAGGGGCATACCCATGTGCCACTGTCAAAGGAAGATTCGACTCGTCCATCGGTCTGATTAAGGTAGCCGATACATACACATTCGGTAAATGCTCTTTGCCCAAACTAAAACTCAATTCGGCAGATTTTTTATCTGTTTCTAAAATATGGTATTCCAATACATGATTTCGCTCGATAGTCACAATCAATTTTCCAGCAAAAGGCGTTTTAAACAATACTTTCGCTTTGTCACCAACTTCGTACTTTTCTTTATCAAATTCCATCGTTACCTGTCCTTCGTTATTTACTTCAAACGAAGAGTTTTCGGTATTTCCCCATCCATAAGCATAGAAGCTTTGAGCCGTCCACGACTTTGCTCCTTCTCGGTGTACCCGCACTTCGTATTCACCCGAAATAGGTGGAGCATAATTCACACTGGCTTGCCCATTGACAAAGTTGACCGTGCGAGAATACACGACTTTCGTTTGCTTTTTGGAAGAATAATTAAGCGACTTATCTGGATTCCGTTGAATAACTGTCTGATAATCAAAACGAACAATTTCAACTTTCCCTTTTCCTGCCACGGGCTTTCCGTCTTTATTCAAGGCAATCAAGGGAATTTGAGTCGGTGCATTCGTACCGATATACGTATCAGGCATTCCAATTCCATAGAAAATAGATTGCGTAAAAATATCTGAACGTTTCAATCTATTCACTGGACGACCTGTTTCGTCAAAAACTGTCACATAATTCTTCGCCTCCAATACGCCCATATCCGAATAGGTCACAGGTACTTGGAAACTCTCTGCGGCAACACCTTGCTGGTTCGTAACTCCTTGACGGGTGACGCTTTCAAAGGTTGTATTATCTTGAATATCGAAGGTATAATTGGCATATCCTTTGGGTAAGAAAGCCTTACGAGCCAATCGGAATTCCATTTCATAATTACGATTAGAAGCTGGTGGGCCAAACAAATTCAAGGCAGTAGCGGCAATCTGGACAGACTCCCCATTACGATAAAACTCTTTGCTGGCTTTCACGTCCACCTTAATACGGTCGGGCATAAATTCTTCAATGGCTACATTGCGAGAAGCCAACAACACATCGTTTCCATTTAGTACTTCAATCACATACGTACCTGTCACGCTTGCACGGTCAGTTGGTACAGTCATGGCTACCGCTCCTTGGTCGTTTGTTTGTTCTCTAAAGGTTTTATATTCTTTTCCGTTAGGCAATAAAATTCTGATTTTTACCGGAATTTCTCCTACCGATTCCCAATCTTGCTTACGAATAAGCGTATTGAAATGAATTGGTTCGCCTGGTCGATAAATATCTCGGTCGCCATAAATAAAGGCTTCAAAACCCGAGCTGTTATTTCGTTTTCCATCCACTTCAAAACGAGAAGTTTCTACGGCAGTATCTTCATAAAGTAAGTAGTTAAAATCGTCTTCGGTATGAGCGACAATCATGGCTACCGTAAAGCCTTTTTTCTTGAAATCTTTAAACGTAACAGATCCATCTCTAGTCGTTTTAGCTTTAGCGATTGTCTGATTGTTGGACGAAATCAAGCTAATTTCTACGTCACCCATCGGTTCGGCAGTTTTGATGGAGTTAGTAAAAATGATAATCTCGTCGTCTGATTGCTTGGTAATCAACCCAATGTCCGAAATACTCACCAATTTGGTCGCATTTTTATAATATTCATCTGCCGAATTAAGCGTAACCAAATAAATCCCTTTGATGTCATTTTGAGTAGGCAACGACAAATTCAAGGCTGAAATCCCCTTCGATTTGGGCAAATTCCCTGTTTCCACCGTTTTATTCACAATGACATCTGAATATAAACCCGATTCATCGTCGTAATAATCAAAGACTTTTGCCGAAGACATTCCCTCTTCTCCTTCCTCATAACCATAATCTTGATAACGATTTTGGCGTAAGAAATTCAGAATATTATTCTCATAAATCTTAGAAATTTTCACATTCACTTTCGGAATATTGACGATATTTACTGCTACATTACGATTGCCTTTCGACGATAGATAAACAGCTTTCTTATTCACAAAAGCTACCGACGCAGGCATATCGCCAAAATAAATATCTTTGGTATAATCGTCCGAAAGTGCTGCTCCCAATACTCCTTTTGCTTTAGTATTAATCGTCAATACATAATTATCCGTTTCGTTAAAATCACCTTTGATTAACAAGCCATTTTCAATTAATTCCGCTTTGGTTTCCAAACTTGGAGCGACCTTTTTAGCAGGTTTTTCTGCTTGCGGAATCGGATTACCAAGCGTATCCAATTCAACTACGACTTCCTCCTCTTCTACTTCTGTATCGGAGGCATTGCTTGTAACGCTATAAATATCCTTTATATTTTCCCCCTGAATCGCCTGATTAAAAGTCACACGGATGTAACCCTGATTGTTATCAAAGCCATATTCTACATTCAAAATTTCTAGGGTACTAATATCGGGCAATGCCACAGACGCTTCCAATACTTCTTCGGTAGTATAGGTGGAATTGGGTACTGAAAGCCCTTTTTCTAAGGTAATTTGCAAGGATTTCCCTTCGGTATTCGCCAAGTCTTTTACCTTTGCCGTAACGGTTTCACTCACACCTGTCTGCACAATTTGATAGGTATAAGCTTTTCCATCATCGTCTTTGATGCTTAATGTTTTTGCCACTTCTTGCGGATTCACGGGATAATTAAAATCCAGTTTGACCATCGCCACCGCCTGACCATCCTCCCGAGATTTAGCCCAGTA
>JARXAV010000172.1 GCA_029865665.1 Flectobacillus sp.
TAAGTCATTATGCGAACTACTTCCTGATCTCGTAATGGTGCCGAAGTTTACGGAATTTCAGTTGAAAGAATATCCCTACAATGATCCGAATTATCCAGGGCAATTGAGGTTTGCGGCATCTATCGCTAATATCGGTGATGGTCCTATGGAAACGTATGGGAAACAAGAATGGGTATGCGGTGATAAAAAGGTGGATTCTACTACTAAATGTCCAGACGGAAGTTATCCACGTCAACTATTATATCAGCGGATATACAAAAAGCAAGGTGATAACTTAATATGGACAGAACGGAAGTCTGGCACAAATTATTTTGATGATAAACCCGGGCATGATCACTATCATGTGGACGATTGGGTTGAGTTTAGATTAATAAAAGAGACCGTGCTTAAAAATCGGAAAGTAAAGCGAACTCTGATAACCAAGGGAAGAAAGATTAGCTTTTGCCTTTTTGATTCAGGAATATGTAATAATGGAGATAGTTTGTGTGCCATTGGCGGTACTGTTTATGGGCAGAAAAATTTATCTAATTATGGCTTAGGAAACTACACAAGTTGTAAAGCAAAAATGCAGGGAATCAGTGTAGGCGGGTATGATACGTATGGATTAATGTACGAAGGTCAATACCTTCAGTTACCTAAAGGATTACCTTCTGGTGAGTACATACTCGAAATTGAAATAGATCCTTTGGGGATTTATAAAGAGAAAAACAAAGCTAATAATACGCTAAGGACAAGAGTGAAAATCTCTAAGCAGAAATAGTCCTATTATATCTATAAAGATAATAGGACCATTTTAATGATGTTATTTGTTTTAGTGTTTTAGAGTTACAGATGTGTTATGTTTCGATTATCCTTTATTTTAATCATTTATGTGAATTTTTTATAGCGTGAGATAAAAATGTGAAATCAAATACGTGAGTATTAACATTTATCTATTTCTGGCATGAATCTTGTGCCTGATACAGGGTCAACACAGCAATGATTTGTCTATCATTGATAGGCTAACTATTACTTAGGTCACATGCTAACTATTATTACTAAAGTCATTCTGTCTAAGAGTTGTTTTCTTGAATGTTATTTCTTGTAGTAACAGTTCAAGTAATTATCCACTATTAATAATTTACTCAAATGCTTTTCAAGCCTTTCTTTTGTATATCCAGTGCTAGGCATCAGGGATATTTGTCGCAATTACTCATTTTTAATATTTTACTTCTTTTAGGGACTGTATCATACACTGGCTTTTCTCAGTGTACAACCTGTGATTTTACAGCGACTAGTGGTCAGAGTTATAACTTTAACGGTAATCAGACTCTGTGCATTACCAGTAATGTAAATAACATCAACTGGAATATGAGTGGAAGTAATAATAAAATATGTGTAGCAACTGGGGTTACTTGGGATGCTGGATATATGAGTAATCTAAGTGCAGGAACTGTGATTGATATTTATGGGAATGCAAATATAACGCAACTTCCGAGTGTCAATGGTGGTGTCGCAACGTTGAATATTCATACAGGCTCGACTGTTACTATTGCAGCAGGACTAAATCAAAATTTGAATATTAATAATGATGGGATCTTAAATTTTACTACTGATGGTAATGGGATTTATTCAACGGGTCCTTTAGTCATAAATAATAGTGCAGGTTCTACTATAAATGCCTTAAAGACTACTTTATTCTTTATTGGAAATAATGTTACATTCAATAACTATGGGACAATACATTTTGCTAATGCTGAAAACTCCGAAGGTTATATAAACAATTATAGCACAGGATCCTTCATTGTAGATCGTAGTTTTAATAACCACGGTGCATTTATGAATGTTGGAGACTACCAATTACCCTGTACAACCTTGGCTGGTGCTGCTGGACAAACAACGTGTAGTTTTAGAGTTGGTGATAAAGGTGTAGGTAAAGAGTTTATTAACAATTCATGCTTTTGTGTAAAAGGGAATGTTACTTTTGACGGGCCAGGAATTAATAATGGTACGATGTATATTACAGGAGATTTAACTTTAAACAAAACACTGTCTGGTGTTAATGGTAGAGTTGTCTTAGAAAATGGAGTAAGTATGATTTCTGCATCGGGTGGGTACACTGGAACCAATTTGCAGTTTTGCGATAAAAATACTGCTGGAAATGGATTCGATAGTGTGGCTTCTGGTCGTCCTGCAGATTATACGGTTAATTGTACGCCAACCTCATGTTCATGTGATGCGACTGCTGTAGTATGTACGACACCCAATTGTACTGCTACTGTCACCGTACAAAAGAATTAATCCAAATTCATAATTATCATACTTCGATATTCGAAGGTGATAAATACCTAAAATTATTAACCACCTTACTCATAGATAAGCTGCTTAAGTTTATGAAAAAAATCTTATCACTTCTACTTTTAGCGTTGATGTTTTTATGTATTAAACATCAAATAAAGGCACAAGCCTGTACAGACTTTGCTGTCATTGTAGGTAATTGGGGCGACGCATCTTTGCAACGCTTCGATGGTACTACAGGAAACTATTCCAATCAATTAGCTACAGGAATTGGAGCTAGAATAAATTCAGTATTGCAATATCCAAGTCCTAATGGTAATCTCTATTTGGGAGGGTATGAAGAAGTAAACGTTGTGAATGCTTTTACAGGAGCGGTTAGTTTTAGTTTTACAGGTGGTTCTCTATCAGGACTTACTGAACAAATTGTCGTAGGATTAGACGGAAATATATATGTTGCTAGTGAAGGGACTGGTGCAGGCTCGGGTTCTATTGCTCGCTACAATGCAACCACAGGAGTGTTTATTGATAATTTTATAAGTTTTCCATCTTACCGTCCCAATGGTTTAGCACAAGATGCCTCTGGTAACTGGTATGTAAGTACTCGATATACTCCAAATCAAGTATTAAAGTATAATAGTAGTGGTGTCTTACAAGGAATTGTAACTACGATGGGGACTACCGAAAATGGAGGAGGTTTGAAGGTTTTTAACAATGAGTTGTATGTAGTAACAACAGACTCACCTCAAACAGTAAAGGTGTATAGTTTACCTGTTACGAGTTTTCCAGCAACACCCGTTAGAACCCTCAATACAGGAGGAAGCACATTTGTCGGAATTGCCTTTGGTCCTGACAATAACATGTACATGGCTGATTTCTATAATGGCCGAGTTTCTGTTTGGAATCCTACAACGGGTACTTTAGTACGTAATTTAACAAATAGTTCGATTGGAAATCCTCATGGTGTAGGTTTTACTACCTGTACGCCTTGTACACCTCCAACGGTAGGAACACCTGTTGCTACTCAAGCAACGTGTACGGGTACGACAGCTAATAATGATGCAAAAATTGATATTTCGGGAGTTTCTGGAGGGGATAAGTATAGTTATGGGACGGATACTACAAGTTTTACGTATGCTTCAGCGACATCTTTTACAGGAGCTACCATAAGCATTACAGGTCTGGCGAATCCAAGCTCAGCAACTACTTACTACGTTCGGGTATATAATGGTTCAGGGTTGTGTGTTAAAACGGTTAGTGTTGTTTTGCAACCTAAGAGTTGCGTATTAGCTTGTTCTTCACCAACCGTTGGCCCAGCCGTGGCAACTCAAGCAACGTGTACAGGATCAGTAGCCAATAGCGATGCAAAGATTGATATTTCGGGAATCGCTGGAGGAGATAAATATAGCTATGGTATAGATAGCACCGCTTTTGGCTATGCTTCAGCGACTGCATTTACAGGAGCTTTAATTAACATTACAGGTTTAGCGAATCCAAGCACTGCTACTACTTATTATGTACGAGTGTATAATGGAGCTGATGCTTGTTATAAAACAGTAAGTGTAGTGTTACAGCCAAATACTTGTATTACCTGTCCTAGTACAACGTATCCTTTGTGTGCAGGGGAATCATATACTTTGTCAACGCCGTCAGGAATGACAAATGTTCAGTGGTATAAAAATGGAGTAGTTATTGCGGCACCAACAGGAACTGCTACAAGTTTGGTAGCTACCACGATTGGTGACTATGTTTATACTGGGATTCCGTCAGGAGGAACTTGTAAGGATAGTTTATGTTGTCCTGTGAAAATTGTAGCAGGCACCAATTGTTGTGTTAAACCAACTGTTGGCACACCTGTAGCAACTCAGTCAACCTGTACGGGTTCAACAGCCAATAGCGATGCAAAGATTGATGTAGCAGGGGTTTCAGGAGGAGATAAATATAGCTATGGTACAGATAGCACCGCTTTTGCCTATGCTTCAGCGACTGCATTTACGGGAGCTTCAATTAACATTACAGGTTTAGCGAATCCAAGTACAGCAACTACTTATTATGTACGAGTGTATAATGGAGCTGATGCTTGTTATAAAACAGTAAGTGTAGTGTTACAGCCAAAGAGTTGTGTGATTGGATGTACCTCTCCAACGGTCGGTTTACTAACAGCAACTTCGGCAACGTGTAACGGAGCTGTTGCGAATGCCGATGCAAAATTAGATGTATCGGGTATTTCAGGAGGAGATAAATATAGCTATGGCACAAGTACATCAGGCTTTACCTACGCTTCTGCTATTGCATTTACGGGCGGTAGCTTAACAATAGGAGGGCTTGCAAATCCTACGAGTACTACCACTTATTATGTCCGTGTATATAATGGAACAGATTCTTGTTTTACAGATACACAGGTGCTTCTACAACCCACAGTTTGTAACACACCTTGTGGACAACCAAATTGTATTTCGATAGGAGTTAGAAAAAACTAGTTATGAGATAAATAGTATGTTGTATCATTCAAAGAGGGATTAAATCAACCTTAAAGTTGAGTTAGTCCCTCTTTGAATTTATATAAATAGTACATAAATTATTTACGAAAAATAAATCATCGTTAGATAGTTAGAATCTCATCAAATGGGAACTTGGATACTCTCTAACAATTGGAGAGATGGTTTTTTGCAAAATTTCTTGAATATAATTCAGAGATTAAAAAAAATTGGCATTTTTTTTGATTAAGGTTCGAAACTCATATCTAATTGTATTTAGACCATTTTGGGGCATAAATCAACTATTATATTCGAATATGTATTCATAAAGTTTATGTTCCACAAATATAACGAGATGAGGATTCACAGATTTTACCACTTTATGTTTTTATAATTAAATCATTTTTTGGAAATATTTTCATTTTTCTTCTTTAATGTTTATAAAGTAGCTCTTATGTATATTTAACTCACAAATCTTCATTCTTCTTTTTATCAATGGAATTTGGAAATAGATTATAAATGGCACGATTTATGATGCAATTTATAATGTAGTTTTATTCTGATTTAATCAAAATGAGTCAATCAGATAAAAGCAATCGCCTTGAGTAGGGTCAAGTCTGTCTTGCCTCTCACATTTTAATGAATAGTTTCAGTGGGCATGTTTCTACTGATTTGCTATTGTTAGTGTCGTAGTTCGTTCAAGAACTGCCCCCATTTATATACATCTTTTTGGATAGATTGGCCTTTATAAGGTTATATCTACAATAGATAAGTCTCTCAAATTCATTTTAATTTAAACTATCTTTCCTGTCACCATGAAGAAAGATTACAAATCACAGACTTCTTTTAAGAAGTTAATCGCAGTATTCTGCATGCTATTTTTGAGCTATGCAAGTGCATACGCTCAGACGTGTACGCTTTCGTTGACCAATATTAAAGTGTCTAATTGTTACCAGTTATCAGGTCAAAGTAAAGCATCAATTAGCTTTGAAGTTAACTGGACCAACGCTCCAACGGGTGATAGTATCAAAGTTGTTGTTGGAACACAGACTCGTTATTTTAAGGTTGGTTCCGTCAGTGTTTCGTATCCTCAACCCGACGGAACAGTCGCTGTTGGATCTCGTACTATTGTAACACCTCAGCTGATTGGCTTTGAGGTACCTGCTGATGGGGCTACAGGAAATATTCAAGCTTCTTTTGCTAATAATTCAAGTTGTTCAGTATTAGGTACTTATCTTGCTTCTGCTAGCTGTCAGCCAATATCTTGTGCATCTTTAAGCAATGCTGTTGGTGGAATCGTATTTAAGGATTTTAATTCTGATGGTGTTAAAAATGCAGGAGAAACGTCTGGCGTTTCTGGAATAAATGTAACAGCAACGTCGTTTAATGGAACTGTTTATACGACTACTACTGATGTATTGGGTACTTATGGAATATCAATTCCTGCAGCAGCTTATCCTGTGAGAGTTGAGTTTAGTGGGTTGGGAACAGTGTTTAAATCTGCATTTAATGGTGCGAGTTCAGCTACCTCCATTCAGTTTATTTCATCACCCTCGTGTAACGTAAATTTTGGTGTTTCAACTTCGGGTGATTATTGTGGAGCGTCTAAAGATATATCTGTTTTTATTCCGTGTTTTGTGAATGGTGACCCTCTTGTTGCAGGTACTGCTGCTAGCTCAGATGCTTTGGTGAGTTTTCCTTATGGTTTAAGTGACTCATTATATACAAGAATTGTACATAATGCAACGGCCCAAAATATTGGAACAGTATGGGGCTTAGCATATCAAAAAACGATAAAGAAACTTTTTGCTGCGGCAACATTAAAGCGTCATGCAGGATTAGGAGCTTTAGGATTAGGAGGTATTTATACTGTTAATTCTTCAAACACGGTGTCTCCATTTATTGATGTAGCAACTATTGGAATTAATGTAGGTACAATTCCAAATAATACGAGTCGTGG
>JARXAV010000205.1 GCA_029865665.1 Flectobacillus sp.
AACTGGTAAAAATACAAAATAGAATATTGGTATTCTGAGATTTACAGAGTAATTTTGCAGTCAAATGCTGGGATTCATACCTTTTTTAGTCCCAAACACTTGACAATCAGATAACAAAATCACAATACAAATGGCAAATGCAGTCAATACAGGGAAAGTTACACAAGTAATTGGACCGGTTGTGGACGTGAGCTTCGAGGGTTTAGACTCTCATCTCCCTGCAATTTTGAATGCCTTGGAAGTTAAAAAAGCCAATGGCACTAAAGTTATTCTTGAAGTACAACAACACTTAGGAGAAGACAGAGTTCGTACAATTGCGATGGAAGGTACTGAAGGACTTCAAAGAGGTCAAGACGTGTATGACTTAGGTCAACCTATCACAATGCCAACGGGCGAATCTATCAAAGGTCGTCTTTTCAACGTAGTAGGTGATGCAATTGATGGTATTCCTCAACCAAAGTCGGATACATTCTTACCAATTCACCGTCAAGCTCCGAAATACGATCAGTTAGCAACTTCAACTGAAGTACTTTTCACAGGTATCAAGGTAATTGACTTATTAGCTCCTTATGTAAAAGGTGGTAAAATTGGTTTATTTGGTGGTGCTGGTGTTGGTAAAACAGTATTAATCCAAGAGCTTATCAACAACATTGCAAAGGCTTACGAAGGTCTTTCGGTATTTGCTGGTGTTGGTGAGCGTACACGTGAAGGTAACGACTTACTTCGTGAGATGATTGAATCGGGTATCGTGAAATACGGTGAAGCATTCAAACACTCAATGGAAGAAGGTGGTTGGGACTTGAGCAAAGTGGATGAAGAAGCATTGAAAGAATCTCAAGCAACCTTCATCTTCGGTCAAATGAACGAACCTCCTGGAGCTCGTGCAAGAGTTGCCCTTTCTGGTTTAACAATTGCTGAATATTTCCGTGATGGTGATGGCGAAGGAAACGGACGTGATATCCTATTCTTTATTGACAACATCTTCCGTTTTACACAAGCAGGTTCTGAGGTATCAGCCCTTTTAGGTCGTATGCCTTCAGCGGTAGGTTACCAACCAACGCTTGCTACGGAAATGGGTGCGATGCAAGAACGTATTGCTTCAACAAAACGTGGTTCAATCACATCGGTACAAGCGGTTTATGTACCTGCCGATGACTTAACTGACCCTGCTCCTGCAACAACCTTTACTCACTTAGATGCTACAACGGTATTATCTCGTAAGATTGCCGAGTTAGGTATCTATCCTGCGGTGGATCCATTGGATTCATCTTCACGTATTCTTTCTGCTGAAGTATTAGGTGACAAACACTACGATACTGCTCAACGTGTGAAAGAAATCTTACAACGTTATAAAGAATTACAAGATATTATCGCTATCCTTGGTATGGATGAATTATCTGAAGAAGATAAATTAGCTGTATCTCGTGCTAGACGTGTTCAACGTTTCTTATCTCAACCATTCTTCGTAGCTGAACAGTTTACAGGTTTGAAAGGGGTATTAGTTGACATCAACGATACAATCAAAGGCTTTAACGCAATCATTGACGGTGAATATGATCACCTTCCTGAAGCTGCATTCAACTTGGTAGGTACTATCGAAGATGCTCAAGCTAAAGGTGAAAAATTAATGGCGGAAGCAGCGAAATAAAGTTTAAGGGTACATGAGTTTATGAGTTTAAGGTTTATAGCCATAAAACTCATAAACTTGAAACTCATAAACTCATAAACTTTGAAAAAATGACATTAGATATCATTACTCCCGACCAAAAAGTGTTCTCTGGCGAAGTAGAAGTAGTTACTTTACCAGGTACAAATGGCTCTTTCCAAATTTTGAAAGACCACGCCCCAGTAGTTTCTACCTTGGGCAAAGGCACTTTGTTAGCTGATAAGCAAGCATTTGTGATTGACGGTGGTGTAGTTGAAGTTGCCAATAATAAAGTATTAGTTTTAGCTGAAGCTTTGTTATAAGCAGCAATTACCAACAATATAAAAGCGGCATAGATTGAAAAATCTATGTCGCTTTTGTTTTATATCAACTTCCCTTCAATAGCTCTACGTACTCGTACAAAATTAATTGATGTTTATTTTTCTTGTCAAAGACTAATAGCAAGATTATTAAATCCAAAATTTAAAATTCATAATTTTGCTTTATTACTTATAACTATTTTATTATCAATAAATTAAATACGCTGTTATGCCATTGCAGATTTGGGATAGTTCTTCAAAACAAATATCTTTATGTAGAAAACGGATTATCTCACTAAACAAACCACTGAAAATATGGCATACCCTTCTATCTTTGACTCCTCTACAACTGAGTCCATATTGACTCGAATTAGTAAGCTAACCGCCACCACCCCAGCCAAATGGGGAAAGATGAACGTCGGTCAAATGATGGCTCACTGTACTGTTCCTTATGAACAAATTTTTGGAGAAAACACCGACAGACCTCCTTTACTAATGCGTCTAATGGTTCAGTTATTTTTCAAAAAAGGGATAGTTAACGACGTTCCTTATAAACAGAATCTACCAACAGCTCCAAGTTTTGTAAAAGCTGAAACATACGATTTTGAACGAGAAAAAAGTAGATTAATCAACTACATCAAGAATGTAGAAAAAATGGGAGAAGAAGCATTTGAAGGGATGAAATCAAATTCACTAGGAACACTCAAAGCAATCGAATGGAATAACCTTTTATATAAACACTTAGACCATCATCTGAAGCAGTTTGGTGTGTAGCAAAAGGAATGGGTTGCTCTCTCAGAAAAAGAGCAATCCATTTAGCATACTAATTTATCAATTTGAGCCTTTAATCCTTTCAACATTCGATAAATATCAAACATCTCATCATCTACACAAGAAAAGTCTTTACTAATCGCATATTCATTGCCGACTAAAGCCATAAAGTACCAAGCTCTACCAATAATATAACAACCTAAAATAGGTTTACCATTATTATTAGAATGCTGAGCTGCTAACATCGCAATTAACGCCTGTCCTCTCGGATCTCCATTAGGGTCGGTTTGACGTTTGTACTCGCACAGGCAAAAGTAGGGAATTTTGGGATTTCGAAATCCTGTGGCAATCATTCCATCTACTCTTCCAACTAACTTATAATTTCCAATTTCGGCAGATAATTCTCTTTCCAGAAAATAAGAATATCGTTCATTGGAGATTTCGGAAAATACAATAAGTGGACTAATCAATTTATTTTCAAGCTCCACTTCATTCCAATCGTCTCCACCCAACGCAACATAGTGTTCACTCAGATTAGAGAGATAACGTGTTTCGTAGTCATCTGCCTGATATTCAAACGCTAATAGTTCTTCTAAGACAGGTAGTTTTCTAATTTGCTTTAACCCGAAGGTTTCCTCAATGCTATCTAAAGTCCAATCTCTAAAATTACTTATCTGCATGATTCCTAAATGATTTGAAACAAATTTACATAAAAAAGCCTCTCAGAAATACATCTAAGAGGCTTTTTTATGATTGTTTTACAATCCTTATGCTAAGTATTGGTTTGCGTTAGCTGCGTTCAAATCTTCGAATGCTGCTTTCAAACGTGCAACGAATGTATCTTCGCCTTTACGTAACCAAACACGTGGGTCATAGTATTTCTTGTTTGGAGAATCTTCACCCGTTGGGTTACCAATTTGTCCTTGTAAGTATCCTTCTTTCTCTTTGTAGAAGTTCAAGATACCTTCCCAGAATGCCCATTGTAAATCTGTATCAATGTTCATTTTGATTGCACCATAAGAAAGAGCTTCACGGATTTCTTCACGAGAAGAACCAGAACCACCGTGGAATACGAAGTTGATTGGTTTCTCAGCAGTCAATGAATATTTTTCTTTGATAAACTCTTGAGAGTTATGTAAGATAACTGGAGATAATTTCACGTTACCTGGTTTGTACACACCGTGAACGTTACCGAATGCTGCTGCAATCGTGAAACGGTGAGATACTTTGCTCAATTCTTCGTAAGCATAAGCTACTTCTGAAGGCTGAGTATATAATTTAGATGAATCAACGTCTGAGTTATCAACACCGTCTTCTTCTCCACCTGTTACACCTAATTCAATCTCTAAAGTCATGCCCATTTTAGCCATTCTTTCAAGATATTTAGCACAGATTTCGATGTTTTCTTCTAATGGTTCTTCCGAAAGGTCAATCATGTGAGAAGAGAACAATGGCTTTCCATGTTCTGCATAGAATTTCTCACCTGCATCCAATAAACCGTCTAACCAAGGTAATAATTTCTTAGCACAGTGATCTGTGTGTAAAATTACTTGAACACCATATACTTCTGCCAATTGGTGAACGTGGTGAGCTCCTGAAATTGCACCAGCAATAGAAGCTTCTTGTTTTCCGTTTGGTAAAGATTTACCAGCATAGAATTGAGCTCCACCGTTTGAGAACTGGATGATTACTGGAGAATTAACCGCTTTAGCAGCTTCTAATACACCATTAACCGTATCAGTACCTGTAACGTTTACCGCAGGTAATGCAAATTGGTGTTGTTTTGCAATTTCAAACAGTTCTTGAACTGCATCACCATGTAAAACTCCTTTCTGAGTAGCTAAACTTGACATAATTATAATTTTTCTTGTTAAAACGTAAAGTACGCAATAATGTGGATAATTGTAGCCCAAAAATAACAATTTCTCCTTGCTTTTTCTTTTTTTTACGAAAGATTATTTGGTGACAGCCCTCACAAGAGTCAAATACCACGAGAACACTATTTCTGCTTTTGTGAATTGCTCTAGTATATTCGGACTATTACCGTAATTTTGTTATTTATACGAATTAATTACTTCGTAAAAGTGTTCATTACTAGTTATTGAACCAACCATTTTCTGACGTAATATCGTTCATTTTTATTACATATTTCTATGTTACCAACAGATTTTTTAACTTCTCTGTGCCAAAAGCACTCCACTCCCCAAAGCTTCCCTTCTACTTCGGCGGTGAAGCTCTTATTTTCGGACATTATGTTTACGTTGTTCCCAGAACAAACGCAAAAACATTGTGGATGCTTGGAAGAGTTACAAGAGACATTCGATTTGTTGGAACAACGATTAACAGCTTTGTTAACCTCTATGCAAGAACACTTGGAGGAAGATGCAAACGTCATTGCAGCGAATTATATTCAAGGATTGCCTGAAATTTATCGGGTCTTATTAACCGATGTACAAGCAATTCTTTGGGGTGACCCTGCTGCTCAAAGTGAATATGAAGTCATTCGAGCATACCCCGGTTTTTATGCCATTACATTTTATCGTTTGGCTCATGCCTTAATGCAGTTCAATGTTCCTCTTTTACCTCGTATTTTGACGGAGTATGCTCACTCCAAAACAGGTATTGACATTCACCCTGGGGCTGAAATTGATGAATATTTCTTTATCGATCACGGTACAGGAATCGTAATTGGAGAGACAACCCACATTGGCAAGCACGTTAAAATTTATCAGGGAGTTACCCTAGGAGCATTATCGGTTAGCAAAGAAATGGCTTCGATGAAACGTCACCCTACGATTGAAGATTCGGTTGTAATCTACTCTGGAGCAACCATTTTAGGAGGAGAAACCATCGTAGGTGCAAACTCCATCATCGGCGGTAATGTGTGGCTTACCAAAAGCGTACCTCCCAAAACGAAGATTTACCATCAAGAACAAGTAAAAATATTTTAAAAAGCGAACGGCTTCTGGCACTACGCTTTTGCCTTTGCAACATTTATAAAAAGAAAAATGGCTACATTATTAGATTTAGTAGGAAATACGCCCCTTGTCGAATTAAACAAAATCAATCCAAATCCGAAGGTAAAAATCTACGGAAAATTAGAAGGCAATAACCCTGGTGGTTCGGTAAAAGACCGTGCGGCTTATGGTATGATTAAAGGTGCTTTGGAAAGAGGCGAAATTACTCCAGGAATTAAACTGATTGAGGCAACTTCTGGAAATACAGGAATTGCGTTGGCGATGATTGCCCGTTTATTTGATATTGACATCGAATTGGTCATGCCCGAAAACTCTACTCGTGAGCGTGTCTTGACGATGGAAGCCTTTGGAGCAAAAGTAACCTTAACTCCTTCGGAAGTGGGTATTGAAGGTTCTCGTGATTATGCAGAAGCAAGAGTAGCAGAAGGTGGTTATTTGATGTTAAATCAATTTGCGAATCCTGATAACTACATGGCTCATTACCATTCAACTGGCCCAGAAATTTGGCGTGATACCAACCAAGAAGTTACGCACTTTGTGAGTTCAATGGGAACAACGGGGACAATTATGGGAACATCTAAATACCTAAAAGAAGTAAATCCTGCGATTCAGATTGTGGGTTGTCAGCCAAGTGAAGGGGCAAAAATCCCGGGGATTCGTCGTTGGCCTACGGAATATTTACCCAAAATTTACGACCCATCACGAGTAGATAGAATCATGGACATTTCGGAAGAGGAAGCTCGTTCGATGGCAAATACCCTTGCCCGTGTAGAAGGGGTTTTTGGCGGTATGAGTAGTGGCGGTGCTGCTTCTGCTGCAGTGCGTTTAGCTCAAGAATTAGAAAGTGGCGTTATTGTCTGCATCATCTGCGACCGTGGCGACCGTTATTTGTCTAGTGATTTGTTTGGAGGGAATTAAGAAATAGGGAGTAATTTGTGAAAAGTAAAATCACGAATAGGAACATATTGAGTATACAACAAAAAAGCCCCGCATTTTGCGAGGCTTTTTTGCTTTTTAGAAGCGTATGATAGTAAAACGCCAATCAATATACTTTTGTTGCACGTTTGAAAAATTATTAAATTATTTTTCAATTTGTTTTTATTTTTTTTCAAACCCTTATTTATAGGTCTCTGAGACCTGTAAATAGGGGTTTAAACGTTCTTGAAACGGATTGAAAATTGTTTATCCTGTCCTTACAACTGTTTGATTTTGATATTTCTAAACCATACTTTGTTACCGTGGTCTTGAAAAACAATATGTCCTTTAGTGAATGTACCCCAGTTTTCCATTCCTTTGAATTTGCTGTTTGCTACTAAGGCTTTATATTCATCGCTATGAATGTTGTATTCAATCACCATGCGACCGTTCAGATACAATTTAACGAGTCCATTTTTCTGAGAAATCATGGCATGATTCCACTCGCCAACTGGTTTTACGTTTTCGGGTGCATACTTAATTAAGTCGTACAAATTACCTGCACGGTGTTTATCAATTTTACCATCTGCATGACCTTCGTTATCCAATACTTGAAATTCCGGCCCTGTGTTCCAAGAATAAGGATGTTTTTGAGCATCGTCTTCTTGAGAATTAAAAATAATTCCAGAGTTTCCTCCTTCTGAAATTTTCCAATCACATACAAACACAAAGTTTTCATACACTTCGTCCGTCGTAATTTCGCCTCCGCCTTTAGCGTTCCAGCCATCCATGACGCTATTATCCAACATAATGGCATCGTCCGATACTTTCCATGCAGTGCCTAAATCTTTCTTGTTAAAATTTCTCCAACCATTCAAGGTTTTACCATCGAAAAGTAATTTCCAGCCTTGTTTTTGCTCTTTGGGGGTTAAAGAGTTTAGTTTTTGAGCTTGAATCGAAAAAGAAGTGACAAAACAAGCCACGATTACACAAAGTTTTTTCATTTTAAAAATGATTAATAGCTATTAAGTAAGAATGCAAAATTATGAATTTTAAATTTTGAACGATTACTTGTTAACTGAATGAATGTTAATTGAGTGATTGGGACGGAGATGTGTAAAAGTGTATAGTTTAACGTTTAAAGCATTTTACACAAAATAAGATTTCTGTCTTTAGCTTTCGGCCGCTCATAAACTTTTCATTTCCCACACACCTTTCGTCAACAAAAGTATAAATTTCAAATTAGAAGACTATTCTGACTTATCGTTGCTCGGAATTTACGATTATTCTTGTCTTTCTACGAAGATTCGGCAAAAATTTCGGAAATTGCGATTCTTTTGCTTTTTCAGAGAATGAAGAAGCGAATTTACGTGTTGAACATATCTAAAATACCATTCCAAATGAAGTTACATCGCTCTTTGACTGACGCTGTGGTTACGACCCTCCAAGAAGTTTTCGTAAATAAACGTCAGGCAGACCGTGCTATTGAATACATATTAAAATCAAATAAGAAATGGGGTGCAAGAGATCGTGGATTTATTGCTGAAAACACCTACGAAATTGTTCGCTGGTGGAGATTACTCACATTTGTGATTGATGCTCCTGCCGCTATTGAAGACTTAGAACGTACTCATTTTTATCATTGTTTAGGGGCTTGGCTCTTATTAAAGGAACGCCATGCTGGTTATGAAGCCTCTTTAAGAACGTTACCAGAATGGACAGAATTTGAAAGTTTAGACGTAACTGCGATGAACGAGCGTTATGAAGAAGCTCGTCAAACTAGAAAAATCATTGAGTCGATTCCTGATTGGATGGACGAATTGTGTGAGAAAGAATTGGGTACTGCTTGGGATAAGGAATTAATGGCGATGAACGAGCCTGCTCCCGTGGTATTACGTGCCAATGCACTTAAAACAAACCGTTCGTATTTACAAGATTTATTAGAGGAAGAAGAAATTGAGAGTTCTATCAATAACGAAGCCCCTGATGCGGTTATCTTGAGAGGTCGCCCGAATGTATTCAGAACGGAATTTTTTAAAGAAGGCTTTTTTGAAGTACAGGATACTGGCTCTCAATTGATTGCTCCTTTCTTGGACGTACAACCTGGTATGCGTGTAATTGATGCCTGTGCTGGTGCAGGAGGAAAAACCTTACATCTTGCGGCTCTGCTGCAAAACAAAGGACGTATCATTTCAATGGATGTAGAAGAGCGTAAATTACTAGAATTACAAAAACGTGCCAAACGTGCTGGAGCCACCAATATCGAAACTAAATTGATTGAAGGCAAAACCATCAAGCGTTTACAAGATTCGGCAGATCGTTTGTTATTGGATGTACCATGTTCGGGTTTGGGTGTGTTACGTCGTAATCCTGATGCTAAATGGAAAATCACTCCTGAGTTTATTGATAACCTCCGCCTCGTTCAGTGGGATATATTAAGTAGGTATTCTGCCATGTTGAAAAAGGGTGGGAAAATGGTTTTTGCCACTTGTAGTATTTTACCTTCTGAAAGTGAAAATCATGTACAACGTTTATTAGCAGAACAACCTGATAAATGGGAATTGTTAAAAGAACATCGTACCTCCCCTGCTGAGGATGGCTATGATGGTTTTTACATGGCTTGTTTATTAAAGAAATAAGAATTGGAGACTTCGCAAATTGCGAAGTCTTTTTTTGTGGCTCTTTATGAAATTACTTGGTGTTATCATATAGAGTGCGACACAACTTAGTAGAATTTTAATCCGTAAAAACCTTATAGGTTTTGAAAACCTATAAGGTTTCGTTCCAAGAAGTTCTGTCGCAGTCTGTATCTATCTATTTACATATTTTCTACTTTTCAACGGCAAAAAATACAGGTTTATCTACACAATTTCTTAGCTCCTATCTATACGCTCACAAAACACTTAAATTATTTAATTCCATTTTTAGTCGTTTATCACATCATTCACTTTCACTATTTCAAGAAAAAAAAGGACATTAAAAAATCCTTAATATAGATGTAGGTACACATAATATTAGCCCCCTTGATTATAACGCTATGTTAATCTAAGACTAACACACGGCTTAATCTAGGATTGTAAGTTTGTTCTTCAAATAAATCAAACTTCAATCAAATATGAAACTAAACTTTTTACCAACTAATGTATGCCTTTGGCTCATTACTTTTCTGATGCTCGGAAATGTGGTAATGGCACAGGACAATGTAATTACGGGACAGGTTTCCGAACAAAACGGAACAGGTCTTGCGGGGGTTAACATTTTAATTAAAGGAACAAGTAAGGGTACTGTAACAGGTGCAAATGGTAGCTACAAATTGACTGCTCCTAAAGATAAAGCAGTATTAGTTTTCCGTTACGTAGGTTTCACAACGCAGGAAGTACCTGTAAATAACCGCTCTGTTGTCAACGTAACATTGACAGAAGATACTCGTCAATTAGAAGAAGTATTAGTAACAACGGCTTTGGGTATCAAAAAAGACGTTCGTACTACGGGGGTTTCTATCCAAAGTATGGAAGGGGCTGCCATCACAAAAGCACGTGAACCAAACCCTATCAATGGTTTAGTAGGTAAGATTGCAGGTTTAACAGTGGGTGCTTCTTCTGAATTATTAGGAAGTCCAGCCTTAATCCTTCGTGGTAATACCGATTTATTATTCGTTATCGACGGCGCTCCTATCAACTCAGATACTTGGAACATCAGTCCAGACGATATTGAAACTTATACGGTATTAAAAGGTGCATCGGCATCGGCTTTATACGGTTCTCGTGGTAAAAACGGAGCTATCTTAATTACGACAAAAAGAGGAACAAAAGACAAAAGAGGTTTCTCAGTAGAAGTAAATACGAGCCAAATGATGGAAAGTAGCTTCTTGACAATTCCAGAAGTACAAGATTTATATGGCCCTGGTGACCACGGTGTTTACGCTTTCGGTAACGGACGTGGTACTGGATTAAATGATGCAGATTATGATGTTTGGGGGCCAAAATTCAGTGGACAGCTAATCCCGCAGTATGATAGCCCAGTGGTTGATGGTGCTTCATTTACGACTACTTTCCCAACTGGTAAATCTTTTACTAGTAATCGTCAGCCGACTCCTTTCACTGCTAGAGGTGCAAACAATTTAAGAAGATTTATTCAGACAGGTATTTTATCAACTAACAACGTCGCTATTTCTTCGGTAGGTGAAAAATATGACTTGCGTTTTTCAGTATCGCACAACTATCAAAAAGGACTAGTTCCTAATACTGAATTAAACAGTACGACTTTGAAAATGACTACTGGGTACAACTTCTCAGACAGACTACGTTTTGAAGGAGATGTTCAAGTGAACAGACAATACACGCCAAACTATCCAGATGTTAACTATGGCCCTAACTCAATGATTTATAACATTATCCTTTGGGGTGGTGCTGACTGGGATATTGACCAAATGAAAAATTACTGGCAACCAGGTAAAGAAGGTATTCAACAAATCTATGCAGAATATACTCGTTACAATAACCCGTGGTTTATGGCTAAAGAATGGTTGAGAGGTCACTACAAGACAGACATCATTGGTCAAACATCATTACGTTACAAAATTGCAACTGGTATTGATGCAACTATCCGTACTCAGTTTTCGACATGGGGAATGTTAAGAAATGAGAAGTTACCTTATTCAATGACAACATATGGTAGAGAAGAAGGACGTGGCGACTACCGTGAAGACCGTAGAAACCTATTCGACAGCAATACCGACTTATTGATTAAAGTAAACAAAAATATCACTCCAGACTTAGTGGTTAATGGTGTTGCAGGTGGTAACATTCGTGTATTTAACTACAATTCGAACTATACAAGTACAGATTACTTAAACGTTCCTGGTGTTTATAACTTCGCTAACTCTGCCAATCCTGTAAAAGTTTCTAACTTCTTATCGGACATGCAGGTATATTCAGCTTATTACTCTGCTGACTTTACGTACAAGAACTTCTTGACGCTTTCGACAACGGGTCGTATGGATAAGCTTTCTACTTTACCAAAAGGAAACAATACCTACTTCTATCCATCAGTTGCTGTAAGTACCGTAATTTCTGACTATGTAACTTTACCAGACGCAATCAGTTTCTTGAAAGTTCGTGGGTCGTATGCCAACGTAAAAGATGGTCTTACACAAGAAAAAATTGGTTCAACTCCAGGCTCGGCATTCCCTGTTGGTTATGGAGTGAATTATAACTCATCTTACGGAGGACCTTCTTACGAAAACTCGGCAGTTTATGAAACGCCGTTAGTTTATAACAATCAAACAGCTGCTTATTATACTAATACAATTAACAACGCCAACATTAAACCAAATAGTACTTCTCAAACGGAAATTGGTTTAGATGCTCGTTTCTTGAAAAACCGTTTATCGTTTGATGCAGCTTACTTCATCAGTGAAGATGGTCCAAGAATCTTTAGCTTGCCATTATCAACTACTTCTGGATACTCATCTGCTTTAGTAAACGGTATCAAAACCCAGAAAAAAGGTATTGAACTTTCGTTAACAGGACAAGTAATCAAAGATTTACGTGGTTTTAACTGGTCTGTTTTGGCTAACTGGTCAACATACAAAGAAATCTTAACAGACATCTATCCTGGTATTACACAATTGCCTTCTTCTTATTTTGTAGGAAGCAGTAGTAATGCTCGTTTCGTCCAAATTGGTGATAGAATTGATGCTTACTACACTAGAACTTATGCACGCACAGCGGATGGAAAAATCATCAACGATGCAGGTGGTCGTCCGATTATCAACCCTACCCCTCAATTTGTAGGAAATACGAACCCTGACTGGGTATGGGGTATCAACAACAAATTTTCGTACAAAGACTGGAACTTCAGCTTCCAATTTGACGGTCGTGTAGGCGGAGTAATTTCTGATTATGTTGAACAAAAATCATGGGCAGGTGGTCGTATCATCAATACAGTACAAGCAGATATGGGTATTGCACGTGAACAAGATGTATTGGGTGTGAAATCATGGACTGGCGAAGGTGTTAGCATTGCAAATGGTGGTGCATTGAAATACGATGCACTTGGAAACATTACTAACTTTAGCGAATTAACTTTTGTAACCAACACCACTAAAACATTCTTACAAGATTACGTAGCACGTACTTATGGATTTGACGGTGGAAACATGATGAGCCGTACCTTCGCTAAGTTACGTGAAATCACGATTGGTTATTCTTTACCACATTCATTAACGAAAAA
>JARXAV010000247.1 GCA_029865665.1 Flectobacillus sp.
AACCTTGAATTTACGAATAGCTATAAATTTAACCCTACTTATTCGTTTGGAGGAGTAACCAATGCGATTGCAACCTCTTCGAGAGCATCTAACAAGAGCTTATATTGGTCATTGAACCAGACCTTACGTTATACTAAAAAAATCCAAGCACATGACTTTGCCATTATGTTAGGGCACGAAGCACAAGAAAGCAACTGGGAAAGCCTTAGTGGTGCGGCTTCTGGATTTATCAGTAACAACATTTCGGAATTGTCTTTAGGAAATACGACTTCATCAAACAGTAGCAAGGGTTCTTTTGCGATGGAATCGTACTTTACTCGTTTGAACTACCAATTTAACGACAAGTATATTTTACAATTAGCGATGCGTGCCGATGCAAGTTCAACATTTGGAGCTAATAATCGTTGGGGATATTTCCCGTCCGTTTCAGGTGCTTGGAAAATCTCTAAAGAGAATTTTATGAAAGACATTACGTTCGTTGACGACTTAAAATTACGAGTTGAATACGGTTTAACAGGTAACCAATCGGCTGGAGGAAATACAATCTATTCGGCATTAACACCAATCTCAACACAGTGGGGCAAAGGTTATTTAACAGGAAACATTGCTAACCCTGATTTCCAATGGGAAAGTACAAAAACCTTAAACTTTGGTTTTGACTTCCATGCTTTGAAGAACCGTTTAGAAGTAATTTTTGACATTTATAGCAAAAACACAGATAACCTAATCCTTCAAATGCCTTTGCCGTCATACATGGGAACAGCTACGGTAAGTTCTCCATTTGTAAACATCGGTGCAATGGAAAACAAGGGTTTTGGTATTAGTGTAAATACCGTGAACGTAGAAGGTAAATTCAGATGGAAATCGGGTGTAACGTTCTCGATGGATAGAAATAAATTGACAAAGCTTTATACAGAAAGCAGTATCGTTGACCGTTCGCCTTGGTTTATGAACAACTTCATTTCTCGTTCAGTAGTTGGACAACCACTTTGGCAGTTCTACGCTTACTCGTATGACGGTGTCTTCCAAACATTAGACGAAGTGAAAAACAGCCCGATTCCTTCAACGAGCAAAGTAGATCAGTATCAAGGAACTTGGGTGGGTGACGTGAAATTTAAAGACATCAATGGCGATGGTGTGATTGACGAAAAAGATAGATCATTAGTTGGTAGTCCTTGGCCAGACTTCGTTTTTGGTATCAGCAACAACGTTAGCTACAAAAACTTCGACTTGTCAATTTTCATTCAAGGAACACAAGGAAATAGCATTTTCAACTATACTCGTTACAACAACGGAGCTCCAGGCAGAAGTGGCCCATTCCGTGGTGCATTACAAGAAACAGCCGATTTTGCTAAATTGAGTGCAGACGGAACAACCTTGTCGAATCCAGGAACAAACGTACCTCGTGTAACAATAACGGATGCCAATGGTAACAACCGCCCTACTACACAGTACATTGAAGATGGTTCATACATCCGTGTGAAAAACATCACCTTGGCATACAATGTACCAAACGCTTGGTTAAAAGCAACGCCAATCAAAGGATTACGTTTAACAGGTGGCGTTCAAAATGCCTTGACCTTCACGAAATACTCAGGATATGACCCAGAAGTAGGTACGTTCAAAGACCAAAACGGATACAACATGGTAGGTATCGACTACGGACGTTATCCTTCAACCAGAATGTACACATTCAGTTTATCGGCTGATTTCTAATCAACGTTTAATTTTAGGTTAAAGCGATTCTTTTAAACGCATTATTTATATTCTAATGAAGAAGACAACAACTTTTTATACATATATTTTATTCGTAATGACCTTAATCGGCTTTACGAGTTGTAAAGAGGACTTTTTGGAAAGACCCCCTCAAGATGCCTTAACAGACGGAACGTTCTTCAATACGGGCGATGAACTTTTGTTAGCTACCGCACCACTTTATAACAAAGTATGGTTCGATTATAACGATAAGGCATCTTTTGGTATTGGTGACGCTCGTGGCGGTAACATGATTTCAAATGATTATGATCCTTTCTATAAATTCGCAGTACCTGCAAGTAACAACCAAGTAATTGAAGCATGGAAGTCATTTTACTCGGTAATTGCTCAGAGTAACATGGTAATTTATAACGTAAATAACCGTGCTGCCGCTTCGGTTCCTGCGTTGTACAAAAAACATGCTATCGGCGAAGCTCGTTTTATGCGTGGTTTGGCGTATGCTTACTTAGTACGTAACTGGGGTGCTGTGCCAATTATCGACAATAACGTTAAGCAATTAACCGATACGTCTATTGCTCGTAATACGGTAAGTTCTGTTTGGGAATTTGTTATCCGTGACCTTCGCTATGCAGCTCAAAACTTGCCTGCGACATCACTTCAAACAGGACGTATCAATAAGTACTCGGCAGAAGGTATGTTGGCAAAAATGTACTTGACTCGTGCTGGTGTAAAAGCGGTGGGTGGTATTCGTGACAAAACGGATTTGGATAGTGCGAAATACTATGCGAAAGACGTAATCTTGAATGGCCCTTTCAAAATGATGGCGAACTATGCTGATTTGTTCAAATTAGAAAATAAGAATAACGACGAAGCTCTTTTTGCTCTTCGTTGGACTTTGATGAAGTCGGATTTCTCTGATTTTGGGGTACAAAATACCTTCCAAGCATACATGGCTGCTGATACCAAAATCACAGGCTCATGGGATGGCTGGGGTGGAGCTCACGGAGCATCAGCCGATTACTTAAAATCCGTTGACCCTGCGGATTCAATTCGCCGTAAAGCTACGTTTATGATGTATAATGATCGTTATGCTGAATTGGTAAAAAATGAAGGTGGTTATACGTTCACGAGTACAAACATTGCTAACGTGAAAAAATACGTTATCGGTAGCCCTACTGACAACGGCGAAGGTAGCCCAATGAATACAGCGATGTGTACTTACATGATGCGTTTACCTGAATTATACTTGATTTATGCGGAAGCAATTCTAGGCGATAATACTTCTACTAGCGATGCAGAAGCCTTGAAATATTTCAATGCAGTTCGTACTCGTGCTAAAATGCCAACAAAAACGTCTATCACTTTTGACGATATTTTCAAAGAAAAGCGTGTGGAATGTGCCATGGAAGGTAACTATTGGTATGAATTGGTTCGTCTTTATTACTTCAATCCAACGAAAGCTAAAGCAATCATCAGTGCTCAAGACAAAGGTTCTTACTCGATAGCTATCGAAGCAGGAACAGGAACAAGTGCATCGAACCCTCGTAAGTTTAAGATTACCTATAGTAACCAAACTTACAAAGTGGACGATTCTACGTTCTGGATTCCATACCCAGAATCAGAAATGGCAAAAGCTCCAAACTTGAGAAAAACACCAGTGGATTACAAATTCTAATATATCCTGAGGTTGAGTAAAAAGTTTATAAGTGACTATCTCTTGGGTTAAAGCTAAAAGCAGACGTTTTATTTAGCTAAACCTATAAGGCTTTAGTTAAATAGTCTGACTATAAGGTTATTACAAACTAAACCTTATAGGTTTTTCCACCAAGTTATTTTGTCCCACTACTTACTATTTCTTATAATACGGTTTAGTAGAATACGATTGGGAACAAAATGCTTTAAACTGACAACTACTTAAACTTTTTACACAACCTCATCTTTTCAAAGAGACTTGTATCATAACATTCAAACAATCATGAATAAAACTCATATTAAAGCTCGCTATATAGCCCTCACATTAAGCAGCTTGGCACTAGTCATTTCTTTGTTTATGGCATCGTGCAGTAAAGAAGAAGTAGTAGGAATGCCTGTCATTAAGAGTGTTCGCTTAACAGACCCTGCTACGGCTGGACAATCGTTGACTAGCACAACCTTAGGAAAAGGCTTGGTTATTGAAGGGACTAATTTAGGAACAACCAAACGAGTGTATCTAAACGATTTTGAATATGTGATTAACCCTGTATATGCAACGGATAATAACATCGTTTTGGTAATTGACGACAAAACTCCAACTGTAGCCACTGACCCAAAAGTTACCAACAAAATCAGAGTGGTGACCGCTGGAGGTGAAGCTAGTTATGATTTCACCATCTTACCTCCTACTCCAATTATCGACAGTTTGAGTAATGAATTTGCCAACGTAGGAGACAAAATCACCCTATACGGTAGCTACTTCTTCTTTATCGACAAAGTGGTATTCCCTGGAAATGTCGCTGCAACTAGCGTTGTGCCTGCAACAGATGGCAAAACTTGTGTAGTCACTGTACCTGCTGGAGCAACTACTGCTGGTAATCTAAGCATGACTACCAAAAGTGGAACATCGGCAAACACGGCTTACACGTCGTTCCGTGATGCTTCGGGTGTATTCTTAGATTTTGATAAGAAAAATACCTTAGCTCCTTGGGGACCAATGCCTATCGTAGCGAACGCCTCTAAAAACTCGGCTATCAGCAACCTAACTGGCGACTACTTATGGTGGAATCAGCAAGGTGTTGTGGCAGGTTCTGGATGGGAGTCAAATTTGGCAACACCAATCGCTGGCAATGCAAGTAACTGGCCTGCTATCGCAGACAATACGCCTTTAACAGACTTAGAACTTCGTTTTGAGTTGAACGTAAATGGCGTTTGGAAATCAGGACAAGTTGAAATCAATATGGGAGCTTGGGCTTTAGGAAAATATTACTGGAGTCCTTGGACTGCAAAAGCAGATAAACAAATCAACACGAATGGCTGGACGACCTTCCGTATTCCGTTGATTAATACGCCTTTTAAAACAGCAACTTATGCTGATATTAAAGGCAAAGAAATAGACTTATTCTTCCAAAATACAAGTCCTGAAAAAGGCGGTGTGAAAGTGGACGTAAACTGGGGCTGGGATAATTTCCGTATCGTGAAGATTAAGTAAGACATACCCACAAGGGAAAACACCTAGTTTGAAAACTCAGGGTTTTCCCTTGTAATAATCTCCGTAAATAGTATGAAATTTGTGCTATTGAAATATTTACTATAATTTATTATAGCTAAATTTTTTGTTTTTTGAGTGTTATAGAAAATCCTCTATCTATTTTATGGAGAGGATTTTCTTGTTAATGCCAGATAAGATTTTGTGTTTTTATCTCGAACTAGGAGAAAAAACATAAACCATACTCAAGTTTTCAATTATGAACAAATTCATTTTTACGGTAATCGTACAACTTTGTCTGTTTGCTTCGCTCCTTACTTCGGCTCAGGAACGTCAAGAAATTAGCTTCAATAAAGAATGGCGTTTTTTCTTGGGCGATACTCCTCAAGCAAAAGATAATTCATTTAACGATACTTCTTGGAGAACGCTCAACCTCCCTCACGATTGGAGCATCGAAGGGCAGTTTAGCGATAAGCACCCAGCCACAGCAGGCGGTGGGGCTTTACCTGGCGGAATTGGCTGGTATCGTAAAACGTTTTCGCTTCCTGCAACAGCGAAAAATAAACAGGTAGAAATTCGTTTCGATGGGATTTACCGCCTTTCGGAAGTATGGATTAATGGACATTACCTCGGAAAAAGACCTTTTGGTTACATCGGCATTCATTACGACTTAACGCCTTTCTTAAACATAGGCGGACAAAATACCCTTGCTGTTCGGGTGGACAATAGTCAACAACCAAACTCTCGTTGGTATTCGGGCTCGGGGATTTACCGCAATGTGTGGTTAACCATTACGAATCCAGTGGCTATCGACCCGCAAGAAAGTGTTATCACAACGCCTTTAATTACCCAAAAATTCGCACAAGTTCATGTAAACACGGTCATTAACAACAAGACGAAAGGCAGTCAAGAAGTAGCCATTCGTACCGTTGTGTATGATGTTACAGGAAAAACAGTCGCTCAAACTAGCTCTACAACAGCGATAGCTGCTCAACAAGCAAGCACTATTCAGCAAGACATTCAGGTTTCAAATCCAGTCCTTTGGAGTGATTCCAACCCTTATTTATACAAAACGATTCGCACGATTTCCCTTCACGGTAAAATCATTGATAGCTATGCAAGCAATTTGGGTATTCGCTATTTCAATTTTGACAGAGCAAAAGGATTTTCGTTAAATGGAAAATCCATGAAAATAAGAGGCGTTTGTAATCACCACGATTTAGGTTGTTTGGGCAGTGCTTTCAACGTGAGAGCAGCCGAGCGTCAATTACAAATTTTAAAAGCAATGGGGTGTAACGGTATCCGTACTTCGCACAATCCCCCTGCTCCAGAACTTTTGGATTTATGCGATAAAATGGGCTTTCTGGTGATGGACGAAGCCTTTGATATGTGGAAAGA
>JARXAV010000253.1 GCA_029865665.1 Flectobacillus sp.
GCACCTTTCATTACGTTTACCGCATTGATATAGTATTCAGACGCTAAACGAGCTGTTGTTTTGTCTTTCGAGAACGTGAACATACCAACACCTGGGTATAAAATTACCACTGGGTTAGGGTCACGCATGGCAGGAGAGTTATCTCTCTTACACGTGTTGTAATATTCGGTGTACATCTGACGGTACGCTTCAAAAGCAGGTTCTAATTTTGCTTTGATAGCCGCTACGTCTGATAAATCTTCGTTTGGTTCTAATTCAAGAACTAAAGGAGAGATTTTAGTACGTAAGAAGTGGTCAGGACAAGAAGTTCCTAGTGGAGCTAATTTAGCCAAGTCATTTGAGTTCGTGAATTCTAATACACGAGCATCGTCTGTAAAGTGACCAATCATTTGACGGTAAGAAGAGCAGAATCCACGTAAGATTGGAGCTACTTTAGCCGCTTGTACTTTACGGTCAGCTTCAGGAAGACTTTCGATTTTTTGTCCGCCAAAAACTGGAGCTTTTTTACCGTAGTTATCCTCTAAGTATTGAGCACATTTCTCAATTACTTCTAAGGTATTGATATAACTTTCGTAAGAAGTGTCACCCCATGTAAATAAACCATGAGAACCCAACATGATGCCTTTCAATTGGATACCACGAGCAGCAGCTTCTTCTAAACACTCACGTAATTGAAGACCCAAGTCGAAACCTGGACGTTGCCAGCCTACCCAGCCAATTTCTCCGTTAAATAATTCTTCTGTAATTTGTTTACCGTCTTTAGCCGCAGCGATAGCGATAGCCGCATCTGGGTGTAAGTGGTCGATATGTTTGAACGGTAAGAAACCGTGAAGAGGCGTGTCGATTGATGGAGCTTTTGAAGCTAAATCATAGATACAGTGATTGAAAAGTTCTACCATTTCATCTTCAAATTCGATGCCACGGTAAACGTTTTCTAGGCTACGTAAACGTTCTAAATAAAGAGCCGCACAACCTGATTTTTTCAATGTTCCGATGTCACCACCAGAGCCTTTAATCCACATTACTTCTACATCTTGTCCAGTAAGTGGGTCTTTGTCAGTTATCTTACAAGAAGTGTTACCACCACCGTAATTTGTCAAACGTAAGTCTGCTCCTAAAATGTTAGAGCGATAGATAAAAAGAGCTACTTCATCACCAGCTAATTCTGCTGCTTTGGCATCGTCCCAAAGGTAACTTACGTGTTGAAACTGTGTTGTTGTTGTCATGGTCTCAATTAAATTGTATTGAAAATTAAATAGTATTCCTGTCACAAAAGTATAATAGGTTTTATACCTAACTGTCCTATACCTTCACGGAATCAGTCTATATTTTTCAGTAAATTAAAAATAAAAGAAGAAAAAAGAAGATTTTAGTAAGAATGGATGGCAATTAAGACCATGAAAAATGAAAATAGCCCACCTTTTACAAGATGAGCTATCAAAAAGCTATAGGAAGTAACCAGCGTTACTATAAACGATTAATTGTGTCAATGATGGTTTTTGCGATAGACTTGATTCCTTTTTCAATCACATTTAACTCTTTAGGAGCAGGCACATAACGCCCATAAGCAGGAATGATGGAGATAAACTCACTTGCCTTTTCCGCTAATAAATCTTGTTGATACTGCTTTACGAAGAGTTTCAAGACAGGAAAGTTTTTTAGACTCGCACTTTTCCAATAAATGGATAAACGTTCTGGTTTTTGGAATGAATAGCCTTTGAAGTTAAAAAAAACCATTTTCTTCTGTCCATTTATCCAATATGTTCCGTCTTTATATGTTATGTTTTTCTCAGACAAATTCCAGAAAGCTACATTATAAGCAGGTTCAAAATCAATGCTCACTTTATCGTAAAAAAGAGGGACAAAATTGAGACATAGTTGGTCTGATCCCATCCCTTTTTCGTAGTCTAAATAGCCATATTTCAAAATATGTGTTTGCCACCATGCCAAAAAAGCAAAAGTCGTCTCACTGCGTTTTATGCCAATAAAGCCACTCGAATAAAGTCCTTCGTTCAGAAACTGCATCTCGTTACACTCTCGTTTGAGGTCAATAGCCGCACTGATGTTAGGAGTGAGGAGGATATTTGCTTGCTCTAGTTTACCGAAAACTTCGCTTAAGGAATCCGTTACCAATATCCAGGGGTCAATACAAATGAATTTTTCTACGGTCGGATTTTCCTTGAAAAAATAAGAAGCGAAAGCAGGTTTACAGGCAGCCACCAATTCAGTACAGGTGAACTGCTCTTTCATTTGTGCAAAAAAAGGAGAGGCTATCTCTTTAATAGATACTACTCTGAAAGCACTGGAAAAAGAAGTAGGTAGCACGTCCACCAATCCAATAACAAACTCATAATCAGGGTTTTGTTTTTGAATTGATTTTCCCAAACACTGAGCCTGATGTAACTGATTAGCACTACAAACGGTAAAAATAAGATTCATTTTTGAGCGAATTAGGGTAGCGGTTTTTAATTAATGCGTAATGATGAATGTGTAATGCTTAATGAGTGTTGGACGAATACTTGCAACTGCCAAATTTTATTTGGATAAGGAGCAATGAATGAAGCAATTTATTTGTATTGAACGAAATAAAATACAAGCAAAAATTGAATCGACCAAACGTTTTTCAATCCTTCGTACAGCCCTAATGCTTAATGATGAATTAACTTTGTCCAGCCTTCATTAAGCATTACACATTAGGACTGTACGAAGGATTGTTATTGCCAAATTTTATTTGGATAATGAGATGCTAATAAAGCCACAAATCTACTTTTTTAGCACGAATTAAGCACTTCAATAAAATGCCTAACCAAATAAAATACAAGCAAAAATTGAATTGACCAAACGTTTTTCAGTCCTTCGTACAGCCCTAATGCTTAATGATGAATTAACTTTGTCCAGCCTTCATTAAGCATTACACATTAAACATTCATCATTAATTAGCCTACTTTTTTAGCTTTATAACCTTGTGCAGTGAGCCAAGTAACTACTTTTTCTCTAAAATCTCCTTGCAGTATGATTTCTCCGTCTTTCACAGAGCCACCACAGCCACATAGGTTTTTAAGTTTCTTTCCCAAGGTTTCTAAGTCATCCTGAGTACCTACAAAACCAGTGATAAGGCTTACTTGCTTACCAGCACGAGCTTTTTTATCTAAGGAAACTTTTAGATTTTGTTGTTGAGGTGGAAGCGTAGCGATTTCCTCTTCTGTTCCAAAATCAAATTCAAAGGTGGGGTCTGTTGAAAACACGACACCCACGGGTATTTTTTTATTTTTAGCCATTTCCGATAACCTTTAAAGATTTTGGTTCTAAACGAACGGTAATATGGTTAGATTTCAATTGCATTGGTTCTCCATCAAAATGAATCAGTAGTGGTTTTTCGGAGGTCAAAGAAAACAAGGTACTCGTATCCATTTCGATATACCGTGAATTAGGTAATGTACCTCTGAATAAACGCACCCCAATAATTGGAGCTGCTCCAAATGGAAAAGGTTTCAAAATGACCAAATCAATCAAACCGTCATCTGTTTTAGAGGACGGACTAATCATGGCATTATTACCATATTGCGTAGCGTTCGCAAAAGTAATAGAAAAGGCTGTTTTTGAAAACTCTCTTCCTCGATAGCCAATCGTATAGGTTTCGGGCTGATAGGTTCTAAAGGATTTCAACGCCATTTTTGCGTAGGTCTTTAAACCTCTTGCTCCTTGTGCTGCGAATTGGTGAGCCACATACGCATCAAAGCCCACTCCTGCGGTACAGAAGAACGGAATATCATTCATAAAACAGGCATCTATCGTTGTCGATTTACCTGTAATTGCAAATTGGATGGCTTTTTCTATTTTCAGCGGAATATCAAGGTGTCTTGCTAATCCGTTACCAGAACCAATAGGCACGATTCCTAAGGCCGTAGCAGAGCCAACCAAGCCTCTAGCGACTTCGTTTACGGTTCCATCGCCACCAACGGCTACAACTCGATCAATACCTTCTTCGATTGCTTGTTTAGCAATGACGGTTCCATGGCCTGCATATTCTGTTAAAAAGAGCTTGCTTTGAGGATAGTTGCTGATGAGCTGGGTTATTTTATTTTTTTGTGCGGGCGTAGTTGTTCCCGACTTTGGATTCATCACAAACCAAATCATACCGAGGGTAACTCAATGTAATATTGAGAGTTAATAGAAAAAAACAAATAAAATTATTACAACGATAATGAATGATAAATACATAATTCCATCCACTAAGTAATAGTCTTTGTATTTTTCAATAAATTCTTTAAATTTCATAAAAAAGAAGTTTCGGTATCGAAATAATACCAATCGTATATCAAAACTACGTAAAAAATATGCTAAGATAAAATCTAAGTCTATATTACCTTTGTGATACAGATACATATTAAAATAATTTAGAGAACATGATTGAACTAGGTACCACACATCAACACACATTTTCTTTTACTCAAGAAGATGTGAATCTTTTTGCAAAAGTATCAGGCGATAATAATCCCTTACACTTGGATGCTGAATTTGCGGCAACTACGCAATTTAAACGTCCAATTATTCACGGAGCTTTAGCTTCAAGTGTGTTTTCGAGAGTAATGGGAACGGAGTTCCCTGGCTATGGGAGTGTTTACTTAAAGCAAACCGCTGAATTTAAACGTCCAATGTTTGTGGATACGGTTTACAATGCTGTTTTTAAGGTAATTACTATCAATGCGGATAAACACATTGCAGAAATTTCATGTGAAATTATGGATGCAGAAACTGGGAAGAAAACGACTGAGGGCGTTGCGACCGTAATGAACAAGGAGCATTTTTAAGGAATTGTTTGGATTAGCATAAATAAAAAGGGTTAGCTATCGTAATAGCTAACCCTTTTTTATGGTCGAAAAACGATAGAAGGGATTAATTCTAACGTTATTTTCTTTTAAAAAGTAGAGATTTATTTCTCTGCATTTTTAATGTCTTGAACTTCAGTACGAATATCTTGTGCCAAAGTTTTTAACGCTTGCATTCCACTTCTAACACGAGTGCCAGCAGCTTGATTGCCTTTCTCGTAGAATTTTTCAAAGTCTTCTTCTAATGACAAAATTAAGTCTTTAACTTCTGAAAATCTGCTCATTTGTGTAACTGGATTTAGGTTGAAAATAGTTGATAATAGCCTAAATAGCGTCTAAACGCATTTTAACAGTCGAAATATAGCTATTTTCCTATCCCCTACAAATTGTTTTCAAAAAAAAAGAACGAAATACTACAAAATTGTATCGAAATTATGCCATAATAGCTCTGAACTCTTCTGAAAGGGCTTTGTAGGTACCATTTTGAAGGCGTTCTTGAACTACTTCAAATTGATTCATCGTATATTCTACGTCTTCTAACGAGTGAGAAGCCGTTGGAATGATACGTAACATTACTTGACCTTTAGGAACAACTGGATAAACTACGATTGAACAGAAAATACCCATATCTTCACGTAAGTTCTTAATTAGGGCTGTAATCGTATATAAATCGTATTCTCCGTGTAAGAAAACAGGTGTTACTGGTGAGGTTGTTTCTCCAATATCAAAGCCACGTTTACGGAAACCATCTTGTAGGGCATTTACGTTTTCCCAAAGTTTTGTTCTTAACTCAGGATGTTTCTTGATTAACTCCAAACGCTTCATTCCGCCCAATACATACGGCATTGGTAATGCTTTTGCATACGTCTGAGAACGCATGTTGTATTTCAAGAACATGATGATATCTTTCGGAGCAGCAATGAATGCACCAATTGCAGCCATTGATTTTGCAAAAGTTGAGAAATATAAATCAACACCATCAATACAGTTCAAGTGTTCGTGCGCTCCACGACCATTTTCGCCCATTGTACCAAATCCGTGAGCATCGTCCACCAATAGACGGAATTTGAAGTCTTTCTTCATTTCCACTACTTTGTCTAACGAGCCTACTTTTCCAGACATGCCAAATACACCTTCCGTGATTACTAAAATACCACCGCCAGTTTCAGCCACTTTCTTAGTAGCACGCTCCAAGTTTTTACGTAACGAATCCATGTCGTTATGATTAAACTTGTAGTATTGCCCCATTTTAGCTTTATGTAAACGGATACCGTCAATTAAACAAGCATGGCATTCTGCATCATATACGATAATATCACGGTGGTCAACCATACATTCGATCACTGACATCACCCCTTGATAACCGTAGTTTAATAAGAAGGCATCTTCTTTACCAACAAATTCAGCTAGTTGACGCTCAAATTCTTCGTGCAAGTCAGAGTTTCCTGACATCATTCTAGCTCCCATTGGGTAAGCTAAACCGTACTCTTCGGACGCTTTTGCATCTGCTTCACGAACTTCAGGATGGTTGGCTAGTCCTAAATAGTTATTCAACGACCAGTTAAGCATACGCTTACCATTGAAATTCATGTATGGTCCTAATTCCCCTGTAAGTTTTGGGAATGAAAAGTAATGATGACCGATTTTGTGGTAAGAGCCTAGAGGCCCCATGTTGTTAACGACTTTCTCAAAAATATCCACTTTATACCCTTGTTTAAGATTTTTGAATAACTAAACGAATTAGAACTCCGATTCCACGTCTATAATTCACGAAGATTAAAGTAAAATTGGTGAGTAGCACGTGGGAAATATTGAAATAATGACAAAGTTACGCTATTATTATCTAATAGCCAAATCTTAGCCAAAACATTGCCTATAGTGGTACTTTGCTTATCAATACTTAGAAATGGTAAGAAATTTAGCCCTTACATTCCTTTTTTTTCCGCTATGTACCAATACTTTTCTGTCAGGATGTTGTTTTTTTACGATGCCTTTTCTTTAAAAAGTACAATATGTGTTTCGAGAGCTTTATAAGCTATACTAAACGAAAAACCCTGCCAAAACATCGGTTGGCAGGGTTTTCTGAAATAATTATTCTTGAAGCCAAATGGCTTAAAACGACTGAGCGTAATTATTTTTTAATGACTCTCATTTCTAATCTACGATTCTTTGCTTTTCCTTCTTCTGTTGCATTACTAGCAATAGGGTTTGCAGAGCCTTTTCCTGCAAAGTCAATACGAATGTCGCTGATTCCAGCACCAACTAATAGGTTTCTTACAGCAAAAGCTCTTTTGATTGAAATTTTCTTGTTCATTAACGAGTCGCCTGTGTTATCAGTATAGCCCGTTAATTTCACTTGAACTCTTGGGTAAGCCGTCATGATTTTTGCTAAATCAGTTACCGTTTTTTCTGAACCAGCCACTAAGTTAGTAGTATTCGACTCAAAGTTTAAGTTATCAAACGTGAATACTCTACCTGCTTTTGAAGAACTATCCGTTAAGTATTTTGAGAAACTAAAGTTAAAACCTCCTTCAGGTACACTTAATTGCTCTCCATTTGGTAATGTTACGGCAGATTCTTTATTAACTGCTGTTGTTGCAATTGCCGAAGAATCCATCTTTGCGGTGTCTGTGTTCGTAGTTGTATCAATAGTCGCATTCGTTACTTGCTCAATTTGAGTAGTATCTTCTGTCGAACTAGAACTACTCGACAAGCTACTCCAGTCATAAGTAGAAAGGAAATAACCCAAGATAGCCAATACTGCAGCGATTCCCACCGCAGGCAATAGCCACGAAGGAAGCGTAAAGCTATTTTCTTCGTCATATTCCTTTGTTGAATAAGAAACGGAGTCTGCGGGTGCTTTACTCGTACTTTGCGTTTGCGTTGTCGAGGTTTTAATCGGACCCGCAGAAGCGTACTGAATCGGTTTGATTTCCTGACTCATAAACGTACTCAATCCCAACACATCAATCATTCGTGGTTGAAGACTTTCGGGAGTTCCATCTAACAAGGTACTTTTTTCCTCTAATAAAGCATTCGCAAGTCCAAATTTGTCTAAATTTTGACTTTGAACAGTACTTCCAAGTTTACCCACAATGATACTCGTAACGAATGCTAATAATGAAGTCGCCGAAGAGTTACGCACTCCCGCAAATTGCGAAATCATGGTTGCAATAGAGCTTTTTTTGTCAGGCAATAGCATACTTACTAATCCACCACCTGTACTGCACAATGCACTAAATTTATCTTTATCTTGAATAATTGTGTTAATGTCTTTTAAAATACTCCCGTCGTGATTTCCTTTTTGGATCACATTCATTAACGTACTTGCTCCTGCTTCGTTAGATACCCTTTTCATCAGTCCTCCAACAATGGTTGGCACTAATCCTTCAATGGCCAAACTCACTTTTTCTTCTTTTTCACCAACTAAAATTGCAACCTTTTGGATAATTTCTTTTCCAATGGCTTGCTTTAATTCAACTAATAAATTCATATATTTCTCTTTAAAAAGATTGAGTCGATTTGATAAAATAAAGTTTAGAGAAAAGGTGATGAATAATAGAACATATAGATGGCTTAACTCTTCTTCACGTCCTTTCCCGTAATATTTACTCAAAATTACAACCTCTACGGGAATAATACGTACTTTTTACTCATAAGAATAAAAAGATTTACGATTTTTTTTCAAAATGGACTAAATGAAGATTCTGCTCATTAATTTTGTGCCTTATTGGATTCTTTTTTAGTTCACTGGTCAAACATCTTGCTTGCCAGTCACTGCCATTTGTAGAGTCGTGAACTCATGCTTTAAGCAACATATTTAAATGAAAAAAGTCTTATTTATTGACCGTGATGGTACAATTATCGTAGAACCTCCTGTTGACTTTCAGGTGGATTCTTTGGAGAAATTAGCCTTTTTGCCAAAGGCAATTTCTAATCTTCGTAAAATCGCAGAGGAAGCCGATTTTGAATTAGTAATGGTGACAAATCAAGACGGTTTGGGTACGGATTCTTTCCCTGAAGATACTTTTTGGCCAGCTCATAATAAGATGATGCGTATCTTGGAAGACGAGAATATTAAATTTGCAGATGTGCATATTGATGTAACGTTTGAGCATGAAAATGCCCCTACTCGTAAGCCAAGAACAGGTTTGCTAACCAACTATTTTGATGAAACAGTCTATGACCTAAAAAACTCATTTGTATTGGGCGATCGTCTAACAGACATTCAATTAGCTGTTAATCTGGGTGCTAAGGCTATTTATTTAGGGGCTAGTGAAGTGGAAGCGGCTGATTTACAGGATGCTACTGTGTTACATTCAAGCGACTGGGATGAAATTTATGCTTTTTTAAGATTGCCAGAAAGAAAAGCATCGGTAGAGCGTATCACGAAAGAAACAGAAATTTATATTGACTTAAATCTGGATGGTAAAGGTAAATCTAAGATAGATACGGGTTTAGGTTTCTTTGATCACATGTTGGATCAACTGGCAAAGCATTCGGGTGCAGACCTTAGTGTTAAAGTGAATGGCGACTTGCATATCGACGAACATCATACCATCGAAGATACAGCTTTAGCATTGGGGGAAGCGTATTGTAAGGCACTTGGCGACAAGCGTGGTATTACCCGTTACGGTTTCTATTTATTGCCAATGGACGAAGCCCTTGTTCATGCAGCTATTGATTTTTCTGGTCGTAATTGGATGGTTTGGGATGCGAAGTTCTCTCGTGAAAAGATTGGAGAAATGCCCACAGAAATGTTCTTCCATTTCTTTAAATCGTTTACTGATACTGCTAAATGTAATTTGAACATTAAGGCAGAAGCAGATAACGAACATCATAAGATTGAAGCCATTTTTAAAGCCTTTGCAAAAGCTATTAAGATGGCGGTAAAACGTGATATTAATGACTTGGATAATATGCCTTCAACAAAAGGTATTTTGTAAAATCGTATATTCTGAGGTATTAACCCTTTGTTTATACGTTTGTCTATAATAGCGTAAATAAATGATTAACCGAGTGTTATTCGTTCATTAGTTAATGTCACGGGAGGTATTAAGTCTCTATAAATTATTGGATGTGGGTATTCATTTTTCAATTTAAGACGTATCTTTGTACTACGAATTAAGATACTTATTTATAACTAAAATAATCAATACAATGGGATTTTCAGGAGCAGCATTCTTTATTGTTTTATTTGCTATCGCAACAGTTGTAGCTATTAAATTGCAAGCAGTATATAACGAAAGAAAAAAATAAGCATATCGCTTTTTTGACAGTATAAAAATCCTCATTTCTCAAGCATAAGCTCAACGAAATGAGGATTTTTGTTTGCATCTATTGAGCCGATTTAGCTTTGTGAATTGTATTTTATTGATAATTAGAACGTTGTGCCTATATCAGTTTGCAAACGTGATACCTGTATCGCTACAAAAGCCCTTCATCTGCAAAGCTCAAATAACCCTTATCTGTAAAAATCACATGGTCTAACACGGGAATGTCTAAATATTTGCCCGCTTCACGAAGCTTAACGGTTAAATCTTTATCCGCCTGACTCGGCTTTAGATTCCCTGATGGATGGTTATGTGATAAAATAATGGCACTCGCTAAATGTTCTAAGGCTGTTTTAAAAATCATCTTCGGGTCTGCCACAGTTCCAGCAACTCCTCCCGAACTGATGCGTTCTACTTTAATTACTTGGTTGGCTCGATTTAGAATGATGATCCAAAATTCTTCATGTGATAAATCTAACATGTGTGTTTGTAACACTTGATAGGCATCGTTAGAACAGGTAATGGTAGGGCGTGTCAGGAACGAATCATTTTTTCTTCTTCTTCCTAATTCCAACGCACTAACAATGGTGATAGCCTTGGCTTCGCCGATACCTTTAAATTTTGAAAGGTCTTTTACACTTAATTTGGCAAGTTGATTTAGGTTGTTTGAATTACTCTGTAAAATCAATTTCGCAAGGTCAACGGCTGTCATGTTTCGAATTCCCGAACCAATCAATATACCTAGTAACTCTGCATCAGACAATGCGGCTTTTCCTTTGAGTAATAATTTTTCTCTTGGGCGATCTTCTTCAGCCCAAGTCTTAATTGTGAGGGGGGGACTTTCGTAGTTTTCCATGGTAGAACAGCGATGTAAAAAAAGTTTTTTTAATTTTTACGCTCATACGATTCGAAAGTCACTGGGGTAGGCACAAAAAAAAGACTTTACAATGAAGTAAAGTCTTTCTCTCAAGAATATTTTCAAGCTGAAATTAAGCAGCTATTTTATTCACTAATTTAGCTAACTTAGATTTTAAGTTAGAAGCCTTATTTTTGTGAATAATGTTCTTCTTAGCCAATTTGTCAAGGGCAGAAGAAACTTTTTTGTAAAGATCAGAAGCTACCGCTTTATCTTCAGTTTCACGTAAACGTTTTACCATTGTACGTGTAGTTTTGTGCTGATAACGGTTACGTAATCTTTTTGATTCGTTCGCTCTAATTCTTTTTAACGCAGATTTGTGATTTGCCATGTTTATTTCCCGAATAATATTGGTTTTCTAAATTGAAGTGCAAAGATACAAGAAAGTTTAGAGTTTAACAACAGCGTCTTGCAAAATCTTTTAAATCTCTTTATATTAGAAGGTTGATACACTATTTTTACACCTTAAATATCATTTTATGCGTCGTTATTCTACACTATTAATCGTTTTATTCTTCATCTTGACTGGTTTTCAGCAAGAAAAGTGGGGCTTTTATGCCCACCAGCACATTAATCGCTTGGCCATATTTAC
>JARXAV010000280.1 GCA_029865665.1 Flectobacillus sp.
ACCTAATGCAGAGGATTATCCAATTTTATTCAAAATTATTGCGAATAATGCTCATCCTTTTATCATGGAAGACAGGGAGGTTTTTCAGATTTCGCAGGCTAATGTGTTTCGTTTTTACAACAAAGCTGTCGATAAGCGACATGTCGGTTGGGAACTTGTCTATGAAAATCTCCCTATCAGGTCGAATATGATGGCAATGGGGCAAAGCATTGATGGGGCTTATTTAGTCTTGTTATTTGAGCAACATACCAAAACGATTCACCTCGTGAATATTTCAAAGGGAGACATCTGTAAAATTCCATTCAACGAATGGGACTTCAGTTGGAAAAACTCCTTCTTCTTTTTTGAAGGAAAGTTTAGAATATTTCATCAGATTTTGGCAAAAGGTAAATGTATCGAAGTTGATTATGAGAATAAAAGCCTTGAAATGAAGGTTATAAGAGACTTGAATCGTAATGCCCAAGGCGAGACAATGGAAGCGTATTATCAGAGAAGCTTAGAGGATACTAAAAACAGAGGAGCTGTCTATCATATCAAAAGAGGGAGCATTTTGAAAAATATCAACCGTGTATATATTAATACAAATGGCTCATTGGTCTTTAATAATCACGAATTAGCTTGTAAAAATCAACAGCACTTTATGTTGAATATCACAGGATATACAGCAGCAGAAGAGGAAGCACTACTTGAAGAAGAAAATACCTTTGTCTTTAAAGACGGAAGTAAGGTCTTTATCCATAAATCAGGTATGATTTTACTAAAAAGTAGTAGGGCTGATTTGCCTATGATTTATGTGCCAAGTGCTTTGGACGTATCTTTAGGATTAGCAACATCTGACCATTTTGCAGGAAACGAATACTATTACAAGGCTAAACAAACAAAGACCAATACTAAAATTGCACCATTTGATTTTTGGCAACAGTACATTAACGAATTCATCAATACCATTGTAAGCTATGGAACTACGCATTAAATACCATTCTAGGAATGATTATCCGCTAACCGCTCTGTTAGTGCGAGGTCATTCGCCCAAACATTGGTTAGTTGCAATTCAGGAATTAGGTTTCTTGTATTCAGAAGTTCAGATTTACCCCATTCCAGATGTTACACCCAATAGTATTTGGGGCTGTTTGGTGATACCCAATCGAATAGAGCAACTCAAGGAAATTAGACAGCATGAATACGTCCAAGAGCTTACGCCCATTTTTTTTATTTCTGAAAAGTCAGTCCTATTTCCGAGCCTCACAGTGCAAGAAATTTCATTGCTTTTTTCAGAAGCTGTCCATGTTTTTCACCCTGTGTTTGGTTTAGTGGAGTTAACAGAGCGTTTTGACGTAGCATCGTATTTTGTAGGAAGCCAACAACGCTCCTATGAGGTAGTTAAACCTATTTTGCCTGTAAAGATACCGAATACAATCCATCGTTTTTATGCAAAACAAGTAGCCAATACAACCCCTTTTGAAGACCTCAATCAAGAAACGGAAGCCTCGGGTAAGTTAACAGAAGAACCATTGACATGGAAAGAAAAGCTGAAATTAGTTACTTATCGAAAGCTTTTTAAACGTACCGAATCCGATGGAAACCCTGCCCAAATTGTACCACAAGAAGGGCTGTTAGCCCAAGTGTTAGGAACGTTAGGTGCGTTGTTTTCGGGTAATCAGCAATGGGTTTCTCAGAAAAAACAAGACTATGAAGACCTCGAAAAACGGAATCAATCGGAGCTAGATAAGCTCATGGATTTATTCAAAAATAATCCAGAAGAGGCACTCAAATATGCAATTCCCCTAGACACACAAGGAACAACAAGAGGAGGTATTACCGACAGTGGCACTATCGGATTTATGCAACGTTGGCTAGATTTTTCGCTATCAGCGGGGAATGCTGGAGGCGGGGGTGGCACACAAGTACTGGCAGACGATACGTATATTCGATTAATGCAACAATACCGAAAAACAGCCGAGGAACTCATCAAAGAAAAGAAGTATTACAAAGCTGCATTTATTTATTTTAAACTGTTGAAAGAACCCTATACTGCAGCCGAGACGTTGGAAAAAGGGCAGTTGTATAGCGAGGCTGCGGTAATGTATTTAAAGCACTGTTTAAACAAACCCAAAGCAGCAGCCTGCTACGAACAAGCCCGTATGTATGAGGAGGCAATGGCCCTTTATAAAGGATTGGACGAAAATGAAAAAGTAGGTGATTTATATTCTTTGTTAAACAAAAAGCAAGAGGCTTATCGCTATTACCGGAGAGTACTTGAATACTATAAGTCAGATCGGCAGTATTTAAAAGCCTCTTTTCTGCTAGCTCAAAAGATGCAAGACAGCGAGGGATCTCAATATTTATTATTAGAAGGCTGGCGAAATAATATAGATGCTTCAAATTGTTTGTCTAGGTATTTGGCTGTTTTTCAAGTAGATTGTCAATTGGAGAAAGAGCTTGTCTCAATTTATAAAAACGAAGTGAGTAATCATAATCGAGAAATTTTCTTAAAAGTCATTCACCAACAGTACCAAAAGCACGAAGGACTACAAGAGTCACTCCGACAAATGGCCTATGAATTGGTTGCCACACATTTGACCATCAAGCCAAGTATCGTGTCGGAGCTATTAGCCTTTAATAAAAGTAATCAAACCTTGGTAAAGGATACCATTCGTTTTAAACTTAATCGGAGATAGTATCTTAGATTGCCTGTTTTGATTAACGACCGATTTAATTTTTAAACTAAACTTAAAACACATATCTAGAAACAATTTATCATAATGAAAAAAGTACTATACTTGGCGATATTATCGCTTATGTCTTTATCTATTTTTAGTCAGTCCTACAGCTTAAAATCAACTATTGGAGAGCGTGTGAGTATGGAAGAGCGGGTGACGGAGTTACAAAACATACATCGGATTAATGAAGATTCTGTTGATGCACTTTCATCAGGAAGTGCATCAACAACAGTAGCGGGACTATCAGCAGTTGCTGGAGGTATAGCTTACTGTAGTATTTCTGATATGAATGACAAATTTATACCATGGTTTGATTTTCTCTGTACTGGAAGAAGTAAAGTTTACAAAGCTGTGGCGTTCGATAGCCAAAGTAATATTATTACCGGCCCGATGGCTTATCAATGGAAAAAGGATGGCGTTAATATTCCAGGAGCTACTACTCAGACGTTAACCGTTTCTGAACCTGGTCGTTATTCATTTGTAGTAGGGTATTCTGTAACCTCGAATATAATTACTTTAGTGATAGGTAATTATATTGATTTATCGGTAAGAGTACATGGTGATGAAGTTGTTTGTATTGGAACAGCTCGACGAATCGAATCATCCTATTATAGCAATACTGCTTCCTATCAATGGGAAAAAGATGGAGTACTTCTTTCAGGGGCAGTTAATAGAGCGTATGACGCAACACAATCGGGGCTATATAGGTTAACCGTGACGGATCAAGGTTGCCTAAGTACGCAAAGTGAACAACGCCTTTCTTTTGGAACAAGTCTGTTTGTACCCAAGATTAGTGTATCTAACGGAGATACTACTCTCTGTGGTTCTTATTATTATCGTTATCTTTTCGCAGCTACTCCTAATAGTTTAAATCCTACACAATATTCCTACGAATGGAAGAAGAATGGAGTAACGCTTTCAGGATTTACGAAAGACTTCTATGGTACTTCGGAAGGTGGTGTTTTTACGGTAACTTATACCCAAGGCACTTGTAGTACTACAAGTAGGGAAGTGACGCTTGTTAATAGTAATTTAGCCCAAAAACCAGTTATCACTGCTGGTAATATTACTAGCATTTGTAATGGCAGTATTCAGATAGACCAAAATATTAATGGTACTCCTAGATATTTAGATGGTACTTGGTATAAAGATGGGGTAAGTATTAGTTCATCCGTTTCGTCTCAATATACAGCCATTCAATCAGGGAGTTATAAAGTAATTCATGGTTCTGGGAGTTGTGCTAATGAATCCAATACAGTTACTGTAAGCATTGGCACTACGTTTAATCCTAAAATATATATTCCTACCTCTTTTGGTAAAACTAATCTGTGTGGAACGGGAGATTATTTACATATATATTTTGATTATCGCTCTCTGATAGGTGGCAACTATACTTATCAATGGCAAAAAAATGGCGTAAATCTACCAAGAGAAATTAGCCAATCTTTGTATGTCAATACTGCTGGTACATATACGCTTATCGTATCAAATGGAAGCTGTTCTGGTGTTTCTAACAGTATTGTTATTACCAATACTAATTCGCCAGTAACGACTCTAACGTCCTCTGATAATACGATATCCTGCTCTATTAGAGCTATCCGCTTGGATATTAAAGGAGGAAGGACATATTATAATACGCCATTAATATGGAAAAAAGATGGGGTAATTATCGCAGGAGAAACATCGCCATATAGCTATGTCTCACAAGCAGGGGTTTATACCGCTACGTATAATGATCGTGGTTGTAGTGCTACAACAGAACCGATTTATATCAATACAGGAATAAGACAGCCCAATGCCATTCCATCGGTGACGATAAATAGGGGAGAAATGACGACGCTTACAACTGATGGGTGTACAGGTATTATAAATTGGTACAGCAGTCCAACTGGAGGGAATAGTTTAGGAACAGGAGTGAGCTTTAGCACTCCTACGCTATCAACACAAATGACCTATTATGCAGATTGCACAGTTAACGGCTGTGTAAGTAGCTTTCGTACAAGTGGCCGTGTAAGCATAAATTGCACAGGTATGTACTCTATTAAATCGGGCGACTGGAGTGATGCTTCAATATGGTCTTGTGGAAGAATTCCTACTAGCACAGATATTGTAACTATCTCAAATGGTGATATTGTAACGATTCCAAGTGGTCAAACAGGATTTGTGGCTGATCTTATTCAAAATGGAATTTTAGTTAACAATGGATTATTAAAACTGTGGAATTAAGGTGGATGAGTTCGCTATGTTATATAAGTCTTTAATATCAAACTATCCACCAAACAAGGCGAAAACACGTTTCTGAAATTCGCTGTAAATTAGTACAAGCTTGGAGCAACAAGGCGTTATCGTCTTTTTGCTCCAAGCAAATTCTCTCCCCTCTATACCATGCTCTACCCTAAGTCTAACCCATCCATCCTTGTATTTCTTCCAAAAAAAGTGCAATTTTATAAGCTTTGAATTTTTATAGCAATTATCTTTTGAACGTATGAATCTTGTTACGATTATTTTGGCGGCTGGTGCTTCTCGACGATTGGGTTTTCCCAAACAATTGGTCGAATATCAGGGAACAACCTTATTGAGGCGTACCGCTGAAATGGCTTTGGAAGTAT